>CALGHE010000116.1 GCA_937915765.1 uncultured Bacteroidales bacterium
CATTTCTTTGTTTTTTTGTACCCTTAAAGTTACGAAAAATTATCCACTTATCAAATTAATAATCAATATTTTAAGTGTGATTTCAAGAGATTTTTCAGGTCTCTCAAATTAGTTTTTAATTAAATTTAAACAGCTTCTTAGCTCTCAACTTCCTTTTTTATTTTTCTTATAAATTATTTAGGACAATATTAGCAGTGCCCCATAATAAAAAAGCAGCCTCGCTAAAGGCTGCCTTTCTTGAATGTTTTGTTAGGAAGCGATTAATCTTCTTTCCAGTTTTCCCAGTTTTTATACTTGCCTTGCCAGTAGCCTTGCTTTCCGATGATAGGGCCGCTCACGTACTGTCCGTTAGGAGTTGTGAACTCATCTTTGTGGTTTTCGCCACCGATGTGCCAGCGCATCCATGCCACAGTGGCCGCAATACCGTCCCACGGACCAGAACCGTGTCCGTAGCCGCCCTCGCCGGTGTTAGTAGGTCCACCAGTCATCTTGATAAGACACGCAGGGGTTGTCACTCCGGAGTTGCCGTAATCCGCCTCCGCGTTAGGGGCTTCCATGCCTTTTTCACCGTAAACGATGGCGATAGGCTTGCCTGACTTAATTTGCGACATGGCAGAGTGCCCGAGGTCGCCGCTATTGTTTAGAATTGCAGTATAGACACGAGGGTCTTTCAGCAACGCCTGCTCAGATTCCAGACCTCCCATAGAGTGACCCGAACAACCCACCCTGTCCATGATGAGTTTGCCAGCCAAAGGGCCTTCTGTCATGTTGTTACGTTCCTCCAGCCAATTGATTGCGGCAGAGGCTGAGTTGCCGTCGCCGGGAGAACTGCTCAGAGCCAGCACCACAAAGCCGTGCGACGCAAGTCTGTTAATCGCACCAAGGTATGCGCTCGGTTTCTCTCCGCCGCCAGGTCCCCAGATGATAACACCATGCTTCACATAAGGGTCTTCCGACATATTTTCAGGATAAGCCAAAATGCAGCCGCCGTCAGGCCCCGTGTTCTCCAACCGCGTTACTCTGCACGGACCATCTTGGTTCACATTATCGCCAGCCAAGAACACAGTCACCTCTTTTGGTTCTTCAGGCTGAGCCGGTTCATCTTCAGCATATTTGAAATCAACGAAATCAACTTCGGAAGTATTATAAAAAATCTCCGTTCCGTCTGTTTTTACCACTCTCATTTTGTAGTTGGACTGAGCCGTCAAACTAAAAGCCGCAAACGCAGCTACTGCAAATGCAAAAATCTTTTTCATTATCTTATAACTTTAATGGTTGCTAAATTTGTTTTGATCAGATATACACCCTTTGGCAAATTAGTCAAAGAAATCTTGAGAGAGCCGTCTGCTGAAACCGCATAACGTCCAACAGACAAGCCGTCTGCAGAATAGACCTCGACCGCCGAGCCTGCTTTGCCGTTCTTTATCAGGACATCACCGTCCTTCACGGCAACAAACTGCGCGGACGCAAGTTTATCCGTCACTTCTGTCGATTCACTTTCTCGGAAATAATACTTAGCCACATCGTCTATCAAGAACGAGGCGGACGCCTCATTTGACGAAACCACCAGCGAATCACCTCGGCAAGTCAAAATAGGATTCGAGCCAAGATCAAATCTCGACACTCCTCCCGAAGACTCCTCCACCACAAGATTCACCGCGCTACCAGACAATGCAAACGACGCAAGAAACAGCGACGCCAATCCTCTGTAAATTTTATTCTTCATAAAAATAGAACTTTTCAGAAACCTGACACACATCAGGCTTCAATTTAAACAATAATGTTTTCCATGGGGAAAGCTAAAAATAAACTCTTTCACTGTCTTTTCTTTGTAATACTGCAAACATCGGTTTCGCAAATGTATGAATAAATTTTGAATTACAAATGAATGATGTGATTTTTCTCAAAAAATCATTATGATTATATTTGCAGTCTGAATGTCTAACTATAATCTTTTGCAGTTTTGATAGTCTGTATTGCTGAAAAGCCGAGCGTGGCTCGTGAAATAGCCGAAATACTCGGCGCCAAGACTCGCCGTGATGGCTATTTGGAGGGAAACGGATACCAAATCACTTGGGTGTTCGGACATCTTTGCACGCTTAAAGAGCCGCATGAGTACAACCCGGCTTGGAAACGGTGGAGCTTGCACGACTTGCCTATGATTCCGCCTAAATTCGGCATCAAACTGATTGAGGATAAAGGTGTTGACAAACAGTTCAAGGTCATCGAGTTTCTTGTGCAGAACGCCACTGAAGTGATAAACTGCGGCGATGCCGGACAGGAGGGCGAGCTTATTCAGCGCTGGGTGCTGCAAAGAGCTAAATGCGCCTGCCCGGTAAAAAGGCTCTGGATATCGTCGCTTACGGAAGAGGCTATAAAAGAGGGCTTCAGCAATCTGAAGCCGCAAGCGGACTTCGACAAACTGTACGAAGCCGGGGCTATGCGCGCCATAGGCGACTGGTTGCTGGGCATGAACGCCACGCGACTGTACACGCTGAAGTACGGACAGAACAGACAGGTGCTTTCTATCGGACGCGTGCAGACCCCTACCCTCGCGCTTATCGTAAACAGACATCTGGAGATAGAGAATTTTCGGCCTGAACAGTACTGGGAACTGAAGACGGTTTACAGAGAAACGACCTTTTCATCGACAAAAGGAAAGTTTAATTCTAAGGAAGATGGGCTTGCGTTTCTCGAAACTGTACGGCAGCATGACTTTGAAGTTACCTCTGTTGCTGCAAAGAAAGGCACAGAATCCGCTCCGAGACTTTTCGACCTGACCTCCCTGCAGGTGGAATGCAATAAGAAATTCGCTCTCTCGGCCGAAGACACGCTGCGCACAATTCAGTCGCTCTACGAAAAGAAGATAACCACATATCCGCGCGTTGACACAACTTACTTGAGCGACGACATGTACCCGAAAGTGCCGGCCATCTTGCGCGGGCTGCGTGATTACCAAGCGGAGACCGCACCTTTGCTGCAAAATAAAATTCCAAAGTCAAAGAAGGTGTTCGACAATTCCAAGATAACAGACCACCACGCAATAATACCCACTGGCGTACACCCTCAGAATCTGACACAGATAGAACGGAAGGTGTTTGACCTCGTGGCTCGGCGCTTCATCGCAAATTTCTACAAGGACTGCACATTCTCAACTACTACGGTAATGGGGAAAGTGGATAAAGTGGAGTTCAAGACAAGCGGAAAGCAAATTCTTGACCCGGGCTGGCGCGTCATCTTCAGCAAAGACAAAAACGACGAAGAAGAGAAGAAAGAGGACGAAAAGACCCTTCCCGCTTTCACAAAAGGCGAGAGCGGCCCGCACATGCCTGACCTGAACGAAAAATGGACGCAGCCGCCAAAGCCATACACCGAAGCCACTTTGCTCCGGGCCATGGAAACTGCCGGCAAACAGATTGACGACGACGAACTGCGCGACCTGCTGAAGGAAAACGGCATCGGCAGACCTTCTACACGCGCAAATATCATAGAGACGCTCTTCCGCAGAAACTATATGCGAAAGGAGCGCAAAAACATACACCCTACCCTCACCGGAATTGAACTTATCCAGACTATACAAGAGGGTCTGCTGAAATCGGCCGAGCTGACCGGTTTGTGGGAAAAGAAACTGCGTATGATAGAGAGAAACAACTACGACGGAAAACTCTTTATGCAGGAACTTAAAAACATGGTGTCCGATATTGTAAACAATGTAAAAAACGCTGAATATAAAACCATCACAATAGAAGACTTATCTAAGAAAGAGGAGAAGAAAGAAAAGCCCAAACGCACAACAAAAAAGGCTAAGGCAGAGAAAAAGGAAGACAGTTCCGAAACTGCCGCTCCAATAACGAAAGAGCCTCAACTCAGCGAAGAGCCGCTAACCTGCCCCATCTGCAAAAAAGGCACGCTGATCAAAGGCAAAGCAGCCTACGGCTGCTCCGAGTGGAGACAAGGCTGCCCGCTGCGCATACCGATTAACATAGAAAGCCATGCTCTTTCTTACTTTGAGCTGAAGGCTCTCTTAAACAGCAAAGAGATAAAAGCCGGCAACCGCATAGTGAAACTAAACGGCAACGGCTCTTTGGACGTTGAATAAAAATCCGTAACAAACACTGAAAGACAGACCTCTAATCAGTCGAAGCATAGTCCATCAAAAGATTTAATCACACGCAAAAGCGTTCCTGTCGCCGTGCCACGACAGACTCAGCCAGCCTTCGCAACACTTTCATTCTGTCTGAACTGCTTAGGCGTAAAGCCCACATGCTGTTTGAAGATTCTGTTGAAATGGCTATCGTTCACAAATCCACATTCAAACGCAATCTCCTTTATAGACAAATCCGAAGATTGCAAAAGATTTCGAGCCTTGTCTATCCTGAAAGAATTAACGTAGAAATAAAAATTCTGATTTAGCCTGTTGTTTAAGAAAGAAGAGAGAGCCTTCTTTGACATCCCAACCTCCATCGACAACTCGTCCAAAGTCAAATTTGAACGCAAAAAGATCTGAGACGAAACCATCACTTCCGCCAACCTGTTCTGCAGCTGCTCATCCTCGCCAACTATCACCTCGCTATCCTCAAACTCATCCTCACAGTCTATACCGTCATTTGCAATCCTCTTAAACTGAAACACAGAATCCATGTCAAGATAAGAACGCACAACAAGCGGACACACAATCAGAACAGACACAAAGAACAGCACTAACATATAGACATTGAAATAAAAGCCTAATATCAAAGCCGCAAAATTATGAACCTGAAAAATGAAATAAATCTTTTTGATCCAATTTGTGTTCAGTCCCTCCACATTAGAGTAGTTGCTGTAAATCTGCTTGTCGTAAAACTTTACCGCACGCCTGAAAAAGAATATATAACGCAGACAATGAAAGAAGAACACGACAAAAGTCAATATACCAATAAAGACCCTCGGGTGCGTTATGTTCTCAATGTAGTCTTCAAAAGAGGTCAGATGAAGTTCCAGTGAAGATGAATGCACCGCCACTCTGAAATATAAAAACAGAAGAAAAATAACGCCCAACGGCCAGAGATATTTGACAACAAGCGGATACTTGCTCCTCTCCTGCTTGACAAGAAGTACAATGAAGGCAAGATGAAGCAAAGACAAGTTTAGCGCGGATATAAACATGAACTCAATATTGAAAAAGTTCACGTAATTAGAATAATGCACAAACATGTCACGCAACTGCCCGAGCATAGCATACCCGAACGCCGCCAGCAAAAAGTTGAATGCCAAAATCAATTTTCCGTAACTGTAGTTGGGCAACCGCTCCTTCTCTTGGAAAATGTTCACCAAAAGAACTACAGTCATAACCAAAGACATCAACATCAACAAAACCCTACTAACAATTAACGATATAAAAACAACGTTTCCCATAATAATATATAATGCGTATTTACAAATGTAGCATAATTTCAATAACTACGTTCTTTTTTTGTTAATTTTTTTTTAACAAAAAGACTCTTTTTGAATAAAGGAAACCAAATTATGTGATAACAATCTACGATTTGTAATTTTTACATAAGTTGCCTTAAAATAAGTCTGAAATAGAAAATAACGAAATCCTCAACCTTAAAAAACTCAAGAAACCAACCAACGAGCCTCCCCTAAAGCTCATTTCAGCTACACTTCAAATTAGTCTGCAAAAGCAAAGCCGGCATTCCTCTGCCGGCTTGCCGTATTTTTTTATTTGTTTACTTTATCGATAGCTTCAGAGATTGACTTGAAGATGTCTTCGATAGAGCCGACGCCCTTGATATCAACGCAAGTGCCTTCTTTCTTATAGAAATCGATAACAGGAGTTGTCTGTTCATTATAAGTCTTGATACGTTTTGTGATAGTCTCAAGATTATCGTCAGAACGACCTGAAACCTTTCCACGTTCCAAAAGTCTCTTAACAAGTTCCTCTTCGTCAACCTGAATATTAAGCATAACAGCCACGTCAGTACCCTTTGCGTTCAACATCACCTTCAAAGCTTCTGCCTGAGCGTAAGTACGAGGGAATCCGTCGAAAATAACACCGTTTGCACCGGCAGCCGACTCCAATTCCTTAGCCAACATATTGATAATCAATTCATCTGTCACAAGTTTACCTTCGTCGATAAACTGCTTCGCGATTTTACCCAACTCAGTCTGGTCAGCTATCTGCTTACGCAAAATATCTCCAGTAGAGAAGTGTTTGAAACCGTATTTCTTAATGATGTTTTCGCTCTGAGTACCCTTTCCAGACCCTGGAGCGCCAAAAATTACAACGTTTGTCATTTTTATATTAAATTTAAATACATTCACTCTTTCACCACATAAATAGCATCAAGGTTTCTTCCCAAGCCGTCATAATCGAGTCCGTACCCGACAACAAACCGGTTCTCAATAGCCTTGCCCACATAATCGACCTTCACATTCTCCCTCAAAGAATCCGGTTTAAAAAGCAACGACACGAGAGCCACGCTTTCCGGATTCAGGCTGTTTATATCTTTCATGAACTGAGCCATTGTCACGCCGCTGTCAACAATATCCTCCACCACTATCACATTGCGCCCCTTGACATGCTCCGGAATAACGATGTCGCAGCTCGCCACACCAACCGTATTCATGCCAACGTACGACGAATAGCGCACAAACGCGACATCAGCCACGAAATCGAGACTTCTCAGAAAATCCGCAGCAAACACGAACGAACCGTTCAGCATCACGATAAACAGCGGATTCTTGCCTTCGTAATCTTTGCTAATCCTCTGAGCCAACCCTTTTACGATTTTTTCAATCTCCTCTTTTGAAATAAATATTTCAAAATCCCTATCCTTTACTCTCATACCAACCGGATTTTTCAGACTGCAAATTTAAGAATTATTTATTTACAACCGCAAGCAATATGCGAAAAGCGCGTCAAAAACCTCAAAAAAACTTATTTCACCAACAATTTGACACTGTTCACAAAAAAAACGCCCTTGTTTAACGGCAACTTACGAGTTTCGCCTGTCCTCATGTCAAACACACATACTAACTCTCCGTTTACATTTGCAATCCGCGCAGACAAGTCCTTTTCGGCACGAATAAAATATTCCGCACCCTCTTCAAAGACAATAAACTCAGAGCCGGAGGCGACAGTCTCACAGCCTGACGACAATTGTCGCTGCGCATAACGGTTACCCTCGTAAGCCTCTAACGCCGGAAGCGCCACTCCGTCAAAATCGAACAACGTCGTATTTTCCACCACATTCACGTCTGCCAGCCCGTCGCTCACTCTATGCGCCCAACCAGTCTTATTTCTGCCAAGTTCATCCTCCACATGAATCATCATAGGGTCCCAATAAAGCGAGCCGAGACATTCGTGCGGCGAAGAGACTCCGATTCCCTGAAGCGCGTTCAGCAGCTCCGCTACAAAACTCTTTTGCCCCTCTTCCGAAAAATCATAAAAGCCCTCGTACTCAGCAGCATTATCACTCAGTTGCCCGTCCCAGCCATCCTTGCGCGTCGGGTGAAAATTATAGCCCGACTCCATAATCACAATATCCTTGCCGTATCTGACCATCAGATTTTTACAATATTCAACTAAGTCTGAGACTGTAGCTCCGCTCCAAGCCGGATAATACGACGCGCCAATCACATCATACTTAACGCCCCTTTTCTTCAGATTATCAAAATACCACGCATACGTGTACGAGTTCACAGCAGAGCCATACTTGTCATAGTCGCCAGTATTATCAGCAAGATGAACAATCACCTTAGAGTCTGGAGAGACCGCCTTCACCGCCTCGTATCCCGCATTATAAAAAGCCGCTATGGCGTCCCAGTTTTCAGGACCTTTCGGACGGTTAGCATCATCCCACGTCACGTCATACGAATAGCCGTAAGGGAAAAGCAGTCCGCCGTTCGTTTCGTTTCCGAGCGACACAAATTCAGGGAACACGCCATTGTCAGCCAGCTCCCGCATCACATTGTACGTATAAGAGTAAACACAAGACGCAAGCTTCCGCACAATCATATCATTATCGTTCAGTCCCGCAATCGAGTCATGCCAGTCCGCCGGTATATTCTGCTGTTCTCCGTTCGACCAATAATCAGAATAATTAAAGGTATATTCAATTCTCATATCAGCCTTTTTTGCCGCAAGAGCCAATTGCAAACAATCACCCGTATTCTGGAAACCATCCGGCAAATAGTATTGTTTTTTCGCGTCAGTGTTTTTCCTGCCCGGATTGTTAGAATTTCTGATTCTCACAAAATTCAAGCCTCTTTGCGCAAGATAACCGACCACCTTCTGCGCTTTATCTTCCCTCGAATCCGTCATACTATAAAAAGATTCACCATCAACGTCAAAATAGTTGCCGCCAGATTCCAGCACATAATTAAGTTCTGTAATATCGCCACCCTGCAAAAAGACGTAGGGCTTTTCGCATTTAACAAGTTCAACATCATCAATCAAGACATCATGAAATCCGTCGTTATACAAGCCTATTTCAACCAGACCAGATTCAGTCTCAATGCCTCTCACAAAGACCTTTACAGACTCTCCTTGCGCATCACGCACCTTAGGCACTTCCGTAGAAGCGACAGAAAAGCCATCGCCCTTCCCGAAAAGGAAACACCTACCATCGCAATTCGGAATCGAGACACTTGCCGTAAGGTTATAAACACCCTTCTCAGCCATCACTGCTTGCACAATTTCGGTCGGCTGTCCCTGAGGCAAAACACATTTGCCATCTTTCGAAAAAGCATCACCCTGCACTACGTTCCAGCCCGCCATGCCGTCAAACGACGCATTTTGCAACGTCACGTTCTGCGCATTGGCACAAAAGGCCCAAACTGACAAAAAAAAGAATAACAGATGTTTCATTTTATTTAGTTTACATTATGAAGAAAAGAATTTCGATATTACGGCAACATCAAAACTCAAAATCAGCTTAACTATGATATCCGAACTGCGTTCTAATAAAAAGCAACCCGGTCAAAACAACTTTTAACGTCACCTTGAACGAAGAACAGACTACAGTTTCTCTATCTCGTCTGCTGTAAGACCTGTAACAAAAGTAATTGTGCTAACTTCAACGCCCATAGACTTGAGTTTCTTTGCATTACAAAGATTCGCCTGACGTTCGCCTTCCGCCAACCCGGCGGCACGGCCCTCCTCTAATCCTGCAGCACGACCTTCTGCCAATCCGGCTGCACGTCCCTCTTCCAAGCCTGCGGCGCGGCCTTCCGCCAATCCCTCTGCATGCCCTTTTCGCTCCGCTGTGGACAAAACATTGCTAAAGTCCCAGAAAACCTTCAAACTCTCCTCATACTCCGCTCGGTCAACCTTAGAGAACTGCGAAATCTCAGCGACCTCGAACAAACGATGAAAAACAGCTTCCGTAAGCGCTGCTGGCTTATCGTCCAGCCTGTTCAGATTTTTTATCACATATAGCCACTTGTCCAGAAAAGTCTCCAACTCGTCCTCCCTCTTAACAAACTTCGGCATCTCTAAAAATATGAACTGAAGGTTTTTGCTAAAAACCTTGTCGTTACCATCTTTGAGCATAACGTGCGTTATGACGTCTTCGTTACCGTCATCCTTATCGTCCATAACAAAATTGAGGATGCCAACCACATAGACCGGCATAAGGCTATAGTCCCACGGCTTGGTCGATGTACCCTTTTTGCCCTGCTCTCGGAGCGCAAACGACGAATAGTACAAGGCACGGTCCTTAAAATGATCCTGCTTGGCTTTCTGCATTTCGACAATAAACTGCTCTCCGCTCTCAGTTGTGCAATAAACGTCGTATATAGCGCGCCGCTCGTTCACATTGTCTCCCAGCTGCTCAGGATTGAGATACGTGAGATCCTTTATCTCGCCGCCATTTTTCAGTCCCATTAGCTGGTTAAGAAAACTGATGAGCAAGTCCTTGTTCGCCTCTGTGCCGAAAACCTTCTTGAACGCAAAGTCCGTGTACAGATTAACATAGCGCGACAGCGCTGTTCCCGGTATACACATGTTTTACTTTTTTAAGTTAACTATGCAAAGGTATAAAAAAAGTATCGCCAGCCAACTCGGCAGACTATTTTTCAGGAAATTATGTCGATTTTTCACACTCGCAAGGCCTATGTCCTGTTTAAACACCCTCGCCACGCTTCGTATTGCGTTTTGCAAAACAGCTCAACGACCATCAGCCAAAACAGGATTCTTTTTCATAATTACTCGGGTAGATGAAGCACGCACTAAATTTAAGGCAACAAAAAAGCGGCACATTTTCATGCCGCCTTACCTATCTTTCATTATCTATAATAGATATGCTGAACATTCATATAGGGATAACCGTTCCTTTCTCCCGCATACCAATTAAAACGCACCATCACATCTCTGTCTTCCAGATGACCCAAGTAATGAAGAACTTGGTTTTCGTCCACATCACAAATAAAGCCAAAGAAAGGGTTTTCTCTCAAAACTATTGCGTATCCTACATTTCCGCCTTTCCATTCCAAACGTCCGTAGTAATAATGGTTCACATCCAAATAATACGGATTCCTGTAATCCGGGTCGCTATAATAATATCCGTCTCTATAATAATACGGCCCGTCATAATAATAGTCGCCCATAAAATGTTCATGGTCAGTGCTGCACGAAGCCAACAAAGCGGTCATGCACGCTAATAAAAACAACTTAAATTTCATCATTCCCCTTTTATCAAATAACAATAAGCCCATTCAAAGGCGATTCAATATTTCTAAAAAAAGAGACGCCACAGGGCGTGACGTCTCCTTTATATTCACATCAAAAGATTAATTCTCTTTAGAAGCGTTTTCAAGACCTTTGCTCTTTCTTGTAATCAAATCGTAAGAGATTGGACAAGCCACGAACAAAGTAGAGTAAGTGCCCACAATCACACCAACAAGCATTGCGAACACGAAGCCTCTGATTACCTCACCACCAAAGATAAATATGATAATCAGAACGACAGCAGTACTCATTGAAGTGCTGAACGTACGGCTAAGAGTCGAGTTCATTGCTCCGTTCATAATTGCGTACTCGTTCTTAGACGATGTATTTGACCTATTTTCACGGATACGGTCAAACACCACCACATTATCGTTAATAGAGTAACCGATAACCGTCAAGATAGCAGCGATGAAAGCCTGGTCAATTTCCAAAGAGAACGGCATCAGGTTCTGGAACAATGAGAATATACCCATAATCACAATTGTATCGTGAGCCAAAGAAACGACAGCACCAACACTATAAGAGAGATTACGGAATCTCAGCAATATATAGAGACCGATAACCAACAACGCAAAACATACTGAAATTATCGCAGAAATAGTTATATCGTCAGCCACAGAAGGACCTACCTTCTGAGAACTTTGAATACCAAAACTGCTGATTGCAGCGTCTTCGGAACTTTCGGCCTTGCCCTCCGCGTTAACCACATAACGAGACACGAACATATCCTTAGTCACATCGTCACGGTTGATAAGCGGCTTCAAAGCTTCAAACATGATAGCTTCAATTTCGTCGTCCACAGTCTCACCATTGTCTTCAATCCTGAAGTTTGTAGAGATACGGACCTGATTTTTATCACCGATAGTGATAACATTGGCATTAGCGTCGCCAAATTTGCCTCCAAGCAACTCTCTAACCTGAGCCGGCTCAACAGCCTGTTCAAAACGAACCACATAGTTACGTCCTCCAGAGAAGTCAATGCCAAGTTTCAAGCCCATCGTGAACAAAGAAACCAAAGAGACAACAACAACGGCACCTGAAATCATGTACCATGTCTTACGGCGGCCTATGAAGTCGAAGTTAACATTCTGCAAGAAGTTCTTTGTCAAGTTTGTAGTGAAAGACACATTCTTGAGCATTTCCTTCTTCAAAAGGAAATCAAAGATCATTCGGCTGACGAACACTGCAGTAAAGAAAGAGCAAACCACACCAACTATCAGCGTAGTTGCAAAACCTTTAATCGGTCCTGTACCGAAGTAGAAAAGAATAACACCAGTCAGCACTGTAGTGATGTTCGAGTCTATGATTGCGCTCATAGCATTTCCGTAACCCTCTTTCAGCGCTCTCTTAACATCCTTTCCACCTCTGAGTTCTTCCCTGATACGTTCATAAATAAGCACGTTCGCATCGACGGCCATACCCAAAGTAAGCACGATACCCGCGATACCAGGCAACGTAAGCACAGCGCCGAAAGACGCCAGCACACCGAATATGAAGAACACGTTAAGAAGCAAAGCGGCATTTGCAACTGCACCTGGCACTGCTCCATAATAGAAGAACATGTAAACAAGCACCATTGCAAAGGCAACAATAAACGAAGTCAGACCTTTGTCCACCGCCTCCTGACCCAAAGAAGGGCCAACCACATCTTCCTGAACTATTTTTGTAGGAGCCGGCATCTTACCAGACTTAAGCACATTAACCATGTCACCCGCTTCAGCAGCAGTAAAGTTTCCGGTAATTACCGAGCGTCCGTTCGGAATTTCACTATTGACATTAGGATAAGAGTAAACATATCCGTCAAGCACAACAGCCACACATCTTCCGATGTTTTCTCTTGTGAGTTTAGCCCAAGCCCTTGCACCCTCGCTGTTCATCACCATGTTAACAGACGCGTAAACAGAGTGCTGCTCGAAGTCTGCGCTTGCATCAGCAACAACGCTACCAGGCAAAGCCGGCTTTGGCTCGCTACCGCGCACCGAACGAGTTTTAAGACCAACCAAAGCGAAATAGCCGGCCATAGGGCCCTTGTCCTCTTCTTTTAAGGTCCAGCAAGGGATAAACGAGTGAGGCAACAAGTTTTTCTCTTTCGCAATACGCAAATACTCGTTAATCTTAGCAGTGTCCTTTGGCAAGGCATAACCCACAGTAGGGCCAGGCAACACGCCTCCGGTAGTAGGGTCTATAGAAAGTGTCATAAGAGAGAACAACGAGTTACCCTTTGCCTCTGGCTGAACAACGTTAGCCGAATCAGCTACCACATTGCCCAATTCTGCAGCCAAGCTATCAAGTTCGCTCACAGCTCCACTATCCTTAGCCAAAGGCTCAACTTTCGCAACCTCAGACTTTGCAGTATCAGCGTTTCCAGACAGAGCGTCGTCAGCCTTGCTCATCTCCATAGACATGTTATTTGCCAAAACAAGAGCATTTATCACTTCGCTCAATTCTGTAGTTTCCCAGAACTCCAAGTTCGCAGACCCCTGAAGGAGCTTACGCACACGCTCAGGCTCTTTCACACCCGGCATTTCAATCAATATGCGGCTAGAAGCTTCCAAACGCTGGATGTTAGGCTGCACAACTCCGAAATGGTCGATACGGGAACGCAACACGTTGAACGACCTGTCTATCGCCCCTTCAATTTCTTCCTTCAGAACCTTAACAACCTCGTCATCAGAAGATCTTGGATTAACCTTGCCTTTGAGGCTTGTAGAGCTGAACACCTCTGCCAAAGGAGCCTCTCCGTTAACTTCCTTGTAAGCCTCGCAGAAAAGTTCCAAAAATTCCTTTTGGCTAGACTTCTGCATCTCGTTAGCGCGGTCAAGCGCTTTCACAAACTTTTCGTCAGAATTTTTTTTGCCTGCAAGAGTCTTGAGAATGTCCGGCACAGAAACTTCCATCACCACATTCATACCACCCTTCAAGTCCAATCCCAAGCCCAACTCTTTTTCACGGCACTCTCTCAAAGTATAATTCAGATAAACCGTATCGTTCGCAAGCGAATCAAGCTTCGCCTGGTATTTGACCATATCCCCGCCTGCTTCTTCCGCCGCCTTATTGTCGTAGTGGTTAGAAACAACGCTGAAGGACAAGTAATAGGCACATGCTAAAAATATTAGCACCGTGAAAAATTTCACTAATCCCTTGTTTTGCATCTTTTTTAGTTAATTATTATTTAATTTTATTTATTTTACAACTTACAACTTGCAAATATAAGTTTTTTTTCGATTCATTTCACTTTATTATTCAGAAATTTAAAGAGACCATATCAAAAATAACGTTCTTTTTTCCTCCAGTCCGCCATATTTAAGCTAAAATCGGACAAAAAAAGAACGGCGCCAGCTTATGCCAGCACCTCTTTTTAAATTATATCTTTTTGATAAACAATATTTTGCTATCCGCTCAAAAACTTAACGCAAAATACGGTTTAGTTTTTTTATTCTTCCCTAACCAAGGGTTAGATTTCTTTATTTTTTTTAATCTTTTGATTTCTTTCCTCCTGTGACACCCTTATAAATAAGGAAACACACGAATGCCCCCACAAGAGCCAGAATCACCATCGAGATAGAGTGGCTATACTCGTTCACCTTATCCATCAGCAAATCTTTCGGCACTACAGAATGCAGATAATAGCCTATCGCCGCCAAAACACAATTCCATATACCTGCACCTAAAGCTGTGAAAGTGAGGAATGTTGACAATTTCATCTTTGCAAGGCCTGCCGGCACTGAAATAAGCTGACGCACAGCCGGCACAAGTCTGCCTACAAGCGTTGACACCGCGCCTTTTTCTTTAAAGTACTCCTCTGCCTTCTCCACAGACTCCTGCGTTATCAGGCACATGTTGCCGAACTTGCTATTTGCGAACTTATACACAACCGGACGGCCTAAATAAAAAGCCAGCACATAGTTCACCAACGCGCCAACCACCGCGCCTGCAGTTGCCGAAAGCACCACAAGGAAAATGTTCAGTTCGCCAGCCGCAGCCTTATACGCAGCCGGAGGCACCACAACTTCTGACGGGAACGGGATAAACGAGCTTTCTATCATCATAAGGAAAGCCACCGTAAAGTAGTTCAAATTTTCTATGCACCACTGAATGAAACCTACTGATTCTAACATATCTTTCTAATTTTCCGCAAATATATAAATAATATCTGAAAAAACATTGCACACCTCTCCGCTCAGAAAGGAAAACAGCACAAAAAAAGGCCGCAGACTTGCGTCAGCGACCAAAATTTATACCTTATTCATGCAAGTCAGATTTGTTCTCCAATCAAATTCTCGTACATGTCCGTCGCATCGAAATCTTTTGATTCTATTTTGTCAAAAAGCTTCCTCAGGTCTTCAATCTCGCTTTTGGTCGGCTCGACCACATTGTTGGCTGTAAGCTCGATTCTGTCCTCAAGTTCCAAAATCATCTTGCTAAGTTCTCCGAAATCTGCAATAAGTTTCTTGCACGCTTCCGCCTCCTCTTCATTACGCGGCACAAACGACTTAACCGAAGCCTGATATTCGAGCATCAGATTGGCTTCTGCCGTAGTGTAGAGCATTTCGTCACAGTTTTGAATCTCCATCAATAAATCTTCTCTTGTCATAGTCGTAAATTTAAATGTTTAACGTTCTAAAGATAGAAATATATTTTATGGAATCCAAACTTCTGTCTGAAAAAGTGAAACTTTTTTTGATTTAAAACTACAATTGGCAACGGTATGAAGGACTGCACTTTGCGGGTGTTAAAAAAGCAAACTAAAGAACACCATTAATCCAACAAATGGAAGAAGAAGAACGAACAACAAAAATACACTTAGCACATCGAAACTGTTAGAGGTGAAGAGTTTTACAATCGCCTTTTTCGTTAGTTTGTACAGCAGATAAAAAATCAGAATTATTATTGGAATTGATATTGGGAAATAGTACGCATACATAACAAATACCGCCCAGCCAGCTTGCCCTACCCAAACAACAGGAATTAAAAGAATCACGATTGTTTCGACAAGCGCAGACAAGCCTGAATATAATTTGACAAATGTGTTCCACATAATCACGAATTTAGAAGTTTAACGCAAAAATACGGATACACTTTCTAAAATCCTAACCCTGTCTCGAAAATTGTAAAAAACTTTTAAATCAAAAAAAGTATCCTTTTTCAAGCAGAACTGCAATATTCCAAAAGAACTTTTGCACAGCCTTTCAGACAAAGAGAACGCAAGACTGGAAGTCTGAATCTCTAAATGAAAGAACCGCGACAAATATCTATTTCTGTTCCGGCTGCTCTGCTTTTCGGCCAAAACCCTCCGGTATATCAAGATACTTTATTAATATAATGCCCGGTATGGTGCAGACACAGACCCAGATAAAGAAGAGCTCGTATCCAAGCCACTCCTGCGCATAGCCCGACACCAAGCCTGCCAGCATCATTCCCATCGCCATAAGTCCGGTGCAAAGCGCATAGTGTCCTGTCTTGTATTCTCCCTGCGAAAAATAGATGAGGTAGAGTGTGAAAGCCGTGTAGCCAAATCCGTAGCCAAACTGTTCCAGCACCACGCCTCCGGCTATCAGCCAAATATTGTCAGGCTGGAACATCGCAAAAAAGGCATATATCAGATCCGGAACGTTCATAGCCAAAGCCATGACCAAAATCCAGCGCTTCAGTCCGTGCAAAGAGACTGCTATTCCTCCTATTATTCCGCCAAGCAACAAAGCTATAGTGCCGCACGTTCCGTAAATAAGCCCAAAATCCTCTGTAGTCAAGCCCAGACCTCCTTCTCCTTGGCCGTCAAGCAGAAAAGTCTTTGCCATCTTTCCTAATTGCCCCTCGCCAAGACGGAAAAGCAGAATAAAGAACAGCGCGATGACAATATTCTTTTTTTTGAAAAAGGACACGAACAAGTCTGAAGTCTTCACAAGCACATCCTTGTCTTCCCTCCTCTCCTCTACCTTGGGCAAGACAACAGCGTGATAAACAGCTATGACGCCAAACAAAGCAGCCACCGCAAAGAACACGTTGCTCCATGCAAACGAGAAATCACCTCCATGCTTGTTCGCAAGAAGCCCAGCCAGCATCACCACAAGCCCCTGCCCCGTCACTAAGGCTATACGGTAAAAAGTATTTCTGATACCTACAAAAAAGGACTGCTTCTCCTCTGTCAAGGCTATCATGTAAAAGCCGTCCGCCGCAACGTCGTGAGTTGCAGACGCAAACGCAATCAGCCAAAATATAGCAAGAGTTGACTGCACAAAATACGAGGAAGGGATAAAATAAGCCAGCCCCGCCAAGCAGACCGCTATCAGCGACTGTGTCACTGTCACCCACCAGCGCTTCGTCTTAAGCACATCAACAACAGGACTCCACAGCGGCTTTATGACCCAAGGCAGATAAAGCCAGCTTGTGTACAGGGCTATTTCCAAATTGGACAATCCCAAGTTTTTGTACATAATCACAGAGACCTCCATCACCAAAACATACGGCAAGCCCTCTGCAAAATACAGCGACGGTACCCAAGACCATGATTTGCTACCTTTATTGCGCATACTAATTATATTTAAGGTGGATTCTACAAATTCATTTCGAGGATTTTTTTGAATTTATTTCGAGTAAATTGCCGAACGAAAGAAGGAAGCAGCGCGGGCAGTGTGACCGACTGACAATCAGCAAGTTGCCGGAATGAATCAAAAAGTGCCGAAAAGTTTATCAACCCACGATTTGTACTTTTTAATTATAATCGGTGAATTTATAGAACTCACCTTAAGACAAGGAACAAAACGAAAAAAGGAGCTATCACTTAGACAACTCCTTCTCTCTGAGGGTGGAAGGCGGGGTTCGAACCCGTGACCTTCGGGACCACAATCCGACGCTCTAACCAACTGAGCTACAACCACCATCTATTTTTGCTTTTGCGTTGCAAAGGTAAGACGTTTTTTTGGTTTCTGCAAATGTTTTTGACAATATTTTGAAGATTTTTTTACATCTAACCAAAACATTCTGAATACCAATCTTTTAGGCCTTGCATTTTTAAGAAAGACTTCAAACGAATTAGTCCCACTCAATCTCGCCGTTTGCATCTGCCTTGTACTTTGCAGATAATGTGGCGATAAATTTAGAAATATGCTCGATAGCCACCTGCGTCTCTTTTGTCACCTCCTTCTTCTGAAGTTTAAGCAGAAGCACGCCGTAAAGAGCGTTCAAAGAAAGCTCTATGTCGTCGGTCTCCTCGCCTGCTTTCAGTTTGTTTCTAAACTCCACAAGAAATGGCAACGTTTTGAAAAACAAAGCGTTGTACTGAATTTCCTTAGGCGTTTGCAACAGTTGGTTATGCAAATCGTTCATATCCGACACCGAGTTTTTAATCACCTGCAGATGTCCTTTGCTCTCTATCTGCTCCTTTTTCATCATCTCGATAAGGTTGTCGTACCACTCTATCATCTCGCACTTCACCTCCTCCTGCAAATCTGTGTAGCGGTCAACGATAACCGCCTTCACTCTCTCGATGTCCAGTCCGCACGCGCGAAGAATATCCTCAAGCTGCCACATATACAGCACATACTCCGCGATGTTCTCTTTTTTTTTCTGCTTAGCTATTAACATAACACAAAATCAATCGTTCAAATCGTCGTCGTCCGAAAACTCAAAGAAAAACTCTTCGTCAAAAAAATCCGCAGGCTCCATGTAATTCTCCAAGTCGCGCCGTTCCTTTTTCGTAGGTCTGCCAGTTCCTCTGTCTCGCTGCCCAAACGCGCTATACTTGCTCATTTCCAGGATTTCAAGCTGTTCTGGCGACGTCACATTCTCCATAAACTCAGGCACAAGCTTTGCTCCCATACGATTTTCCGAGAGAGCCAGCACCTTGAACGAATAGACCACTGGCGGACGCTTAATCTGCACCACATCGCCCACCTTGACGTTGCGCGACGCTTTGACGCAGCTTCCCTGCATCATCACTTTGCCTTTTTTGCAAGCGTCGGCAGCGATGCTTCGTGTTTTGAACAGACGCACCGCCCACAGCCATTTGTCTATGCGAACCTCAGTCTTAGCCTCTTTTGCCATACCCTTATTTTTTGTTGAACTGCGTCATAGTGCGTTCCAGCCCTGCAAGGCAGAAACTTTTTATCATCTCCTGCGCAATCTCGATGCGTTCCGTCAGCGCGCTTAGCTCCTCTTCCGAGAAGCGACCAAGCACATACTCAACCTGCATACCCTTAGGGTAGTTGTTTCCTATGCCGAAACGCAGACGCGAATACTTTTCCGTACCGAGCAGTTCCTGAATATTCTTCAGTCCGTTATGCCCTGCCGCGCTACCGCTGCCCTTCATGCGCAAAGAGCCGAACGGGATAGCGAGGTCATCAACGACCACCAGAAGATTTTCCACCGGTATATTCTCTTTCTGCAACCAGTAACGCACCGCATTACCGCTAAGATTCATGAATGTGTTTGGCTTCAGCAGCACAAGGGATTTGTTTTTCACGCGGCATTCGGCAGTTGCGCCGTACCTGCCTTCAGAAAAAACAAGATTGGACGCTTTCGCAAAAGCGTCCAATACCATGAATCCTATGTTGTGTCTGGTCTGCTCGTATTCCGAGCCGATGTTGCCCAAACCGACAATAAGATATTTCATTCTTTCAATCTTTAGTTAGAGGAATTAACCCTGCTGCTGCATTTTACCTCTTGCAGCTCTTGTCAACTTAACAGCCGCAACAACGTTGTTAGGGTTGTTCAAGATTTCCAAACCGTCGAAAGACAAAGCGCCAACCTGAATAGTCTTGCCCAACGCCAAGTTTTCTACGTTCACAACCAAGTTTTCAGGGATTGCAGTATAAGCAGCCTTTACCTTAAGATAACGCATTTCCTGAGAAAGCTTACCCCCCATCTTAACACCTTCTGCAAGACCAACCAACTTAACTGGCACGTTCATTGCAACTGGCTTGTCTGCGAACACTTCCAAGAAGTCAATGTGAAGAACTCTGTCTGACACAGGGTGGAACTGAAGGTCCTTGATGATAGCGTTAGCCTTTTTTCCGCCGATAGTCAATTCTACCAAGAAGATTTCCGGAGTGAAGATCAACTTACGTACGTCACCTTCCGACACTGTGAAGTGAATCACTTCTGAACCACCGTAAAGAACACATGGAATAGATCCGTTAACTCTGTCAGCCTTAGTAGCTTTCTTGCCCAACTGCTCACGAGCAGTTCCGTTCAATGCAAATGTTTTCATTTGATAAAAATAAATTTGTGTTACTCAAAATTAAGTGATGCTTAATTTCCCATCACACTCTCAAAGTCCTTCCGAACCAGAAAAGCGGTGCAAAGGTAATGTTTTTTTTTGATTCTGCAAATACGGAGTGTCACTTTAATTTTAAATCATAAAATTCTGTTCTTTTGTTCTCACCACCAAAAAAACGCAAAAATCACCTTTTTGACAAAAAAAATCATTTCGCATCACTTAATTATCAATCATTTATATATATTTGCAACCGACGATAGAATAGAACTTTATTTCTAAATCATATATTATCATGAGAAACCGATTTTTAACATTCCTGTCAGTTGTCGCTCTTTTTGTATTATGCACGACTGACCTTTTTGCAGCCGACCAGTCGAGAGGTTTGTGGGCCTGCAATAACATAAAAGGAAACGGAGTGTTCGTCAGCTGGCGAATGAGAGCTACGGACGCGCCTAAGTCAACTACTTACAAACTTTATGCCAACGGCAATCTGGTGTCAACTTTGACAGACCGCACTAACGTGACGCTCGACAAGTCGTACGCCAACGCAACCTTCTCGCTCGAAGTGCTGGACGCATCCGGAATCGTCATTGACTCTCAAGAGGGCGTGAAGTGCAAAGGCAACTTCTTCCACCACATTAAACTTGTTCGTCCGGCTAACTACCGTATGCCCGACGGCACCGAGGTTGACTACCACCCTAACGACGGCTCTGCTTACGACATGGACGGCGACGGCGAACAGGAACTGATCTTTGTGTGGGCGCCTTCTAACATCGGAGCCAACGCTACTCCCACCGCCCCAGGCATCTTGGAATGCTACAAACTGAACGGAACCCGTCTGTGGAGCATAGACTTCGGCCCTAACGTGCTTGTGGGTTGCCGCTTCTCTTTCCTCTGCTACGACTTTGACGGCGACGGCAAAGGCGAGGTCATCGCAAGAACTGCGCAAGGCTGCAAAGACGGGTCCGGAAATTTCCTGCAGAAAGGAGCCGCTCAGGGGGCAAACCATTATGCTTCGTCGGTAACAAACGGAGTCATCACCAACGGCGGAAAGGAGTGGATAACTTGCTTCGACGGTGTATCAGGAAAGGAACTGGCCACTATCGACTACTGGCCCACATTTAACATAAAAAGCAATTGGGACGACCGCTCAGGCAGGACAGACGGCGCTGACTACGGGCACCGAGGCAACTGGCTGAAAAGCTGCGTCGCTTTTCTTGACGTGAACGGCAAACCTACGCCGTGCGCCGTGACTAACCGAGGCATCTACACGTACTCTTACGCTTCGGCGATACATTGGGACGGCAATAAACTGAACGTCTTGTGGAAACACACCTCTGACGTTGCCGGGCAAGGCATCTACGGCGAGGGTGCGCACAGTATAACTTGCGGCGATGTGGATAACGACGGATTTGACGAAATCATAGTCGGAACAGCTGCTCTCGACCACGACGGCAAACTGCTCTGGAGAACCGGACTGAAGCATGGCGACGCCACTCACCTCGGCGAGTTTGACCCAAGCAACGAAGGCATGGAGTATTTCACCGTAATGGAAGAGACCTCTGTTGCGTACGACGCTGTTATGCTCGACGCTAAAACAGGACGCGTCATCACCAGCAAGGCTCAGACTGGAGGAGACACCGGCCGCGGCTTGATACTTGACTGCGACGACAAGCACGACGGCGCCGAAATTATTGAGATCAGCGACGCTAACCTGATGGACTGCAAAGGAAACCCTATCGCGCCTTGGCACGTCGGGACAACTACCAGCAGCTCCATAAACTACCGTGTCTATTGGGACGGCGACCTGCTTGAAGAGTACCACGACCGACAGCACGTGGACAAATGGGACAGCAACGGATTGTCTTGGGGCAGACTTATTACACTCTGGCAGCACGGCTACGGAGCAAACACCAACAACGGAACTAAGTACAATCCTACTTTGCAATGCGACCTTATTGGAGACTGGCGCGAAGAGATTGTTTACTGGGGTGTTGACGATAACAGCAACTACTATCTGACCATATTCCACAGCACCGACGAAAGCCAGTACAAACTGCCTTGGCTCAGAGACGACCACACTTACGACATGGCCATCGCTTGGCAGCACTGCGGATACAACCAGCCTCCGCATCTCGGCTACAGTCCTGTGGAATATTACAAAAAACTAAGTCAAGCCCTCCCTGCCGCAACTCTTACAAAACATGGCTCCGGCCCTAGCAAACAGAGCGTGAAGCAGGGCGAGGCTATCGAAGAGTTCTCTTATACTTGGGAAAACGCAGAGACGGTCACTGTTTCCGGGCTGCCTAACGGTGTATCCGCAAATATCAACATAGCCGAAAAAAGCGTGTATTTCAGCGGAACTGCCAACGACGAGCCGGGCGAGTATAATTTCACTGTCACCACTGTGGGCAATGACGAAAACGTGTCTAAGTCTGGCTCGTTCACTATCGAACCTGCCGAAGAGCCTACTCATGCTGCAAATGAAGCGTCGGAACTCTTCTGCATCTCTCCAAATCCGATGTCTCAGCACACTACAGTCCAATTTGCGGGAAAGACAAACTTTTCTTGGAGTTTGCACGACATGAACGGCTCCGTGATGCAGAAAGGCTCAGGAGACTCAGACAGTTTCGTCCTGAAACGCAAAAATTTGTCCGCCGGAATGTATCTTCTGATTATCTCTGCCGAAGGAAAGTCTTACGAAGAGAGGATTATTGTGAAATAGAGCCAACACAACAAATTACAAAAAAATACACATAATGGTTCGGAACTGAGCTTTAAGTTCCGAACCTTTTATTTTTCCACAAAAAACAAACTACATCTTGCTTCTGTTCTTTCTTTATGTTAATTTTGCACACATTAAAATCATGCTGAATATGTTAAAACTCGCTTTATTTATAGACCGAGACGGAACAATTATTGAAGAGCCGCCGGTTACGTTTCAAGTTGACAATCTTGAACAGATGGTGTTCCTGCCAAATGTGATTCGCAGTCTGAATTTCATTAAAAGCAAACTTGATTTTGAACTTGTGATGGTGACAAACCAAGACGGGCTTGGCACTCCTGCCAATCCGCAAGAGAACTTCGACATCGTGCAAGGGAAAATGCTTCAAATTCTGGAAGGCGAAGGTGTAATTTTTGACAAGATATTCATTGACAAATCTTATCCGGAGGATAACTTGCCCACACGCAAACCCGGCACTGCAATGCTTACCGAATACATGGACGGCAGTTACGACATGTCGCGCTCCTTCGTTATCGGAGACCGTATCACTGATGTGCTGCTCGCCAAAAATCTGGGCTGCAAGGCCATCTTGCTGATGGAGGCAGAAAAGGCCGCTCCCTTGCTGAAAGAGAACGACTGCGAAGCCTCTTGCCTTATGGTCACGACCGACTGGAACAAAGTCACAGAACGGCTCTTTGCGGAGTCTCGCATCGGCACTGTAAAAAGGACTACAAAGGAGACCGACATCTTTGTGGAGATTGACCTTGACGGCTCCGGAGCTTGCAAGATTGACACCGGTCTGAAGTTCTTTGACCACATGCTCGAACAGATTGGCAAGCACTCTGGCTGCGACTTGACCGTGAAGGTGAACGGCGACCTTGAGGTGGACGAGCACCATACTATTGAGGATACCGCCATCGCGCTCGGAGAGGCTATATACATGGCGCTCGGAAGCAAGCGCGGCATTGAACGCTACGGCTACTGCCTGCCTATGGACGACTGCCTTTGCAGCGTGGCTCTCGACTTCGGCGGAAGGCCTTGGCTGGTGTGGGACGCCAAATTCACACGCGAGTATGTGGGTGATATGCCTACCGAAATGTTCCTGCACTTCTTCAAATCGCTCAGCGACGCCGCCAAAATGAATCTGAACATCAAGGCGGAAGGCGATAACGAGCACCACAAAATCGAGGGAATCTTCAAGGCTTTGGCTCGCGCCATAAAGATGGCCGTGAAGCGAGACATCTACAAATATGAATTGCCAAGCACAAAAGGCGTGCTGTAATTTTTTCACATCCATAAGGAGGCGAGACAGGCTTGCCGGTCTCTCCTCCGTTTTATTTTGCAATTCTGAAAAACAACAAGTAAATAGCGAATGATGGACATCAACAATTATTTCGACAAATACGAAAATAGAGGCAACCCTTTCAACTTTGCCAGTCCGGGAGAGGCTTTGGGCGATAATTTGCACGACAGCAATTACAACGTTGCGATTATTGGCGTGAAGCACGAAATGCCCGGTACCGGCAACGCAGGTTCTGCGCTTGCTCCCGACGAAATACGAAAGTTTCTGTACCCGCTCTGCTTCAACTCTAACAATCTAAAAATATCGGATTTAGGAAATATAAAAAATGGCATATCTGAAGAGGACACTTTTTGCGCTTTAAAGGATATTACTGAGAACTTGTCTAAAAAAGGCGTCATCACTATCGTTATCGGAGGCACTCAGAATCTTACCGTTCCTATATTCGAAGGCTTGGAGAGAAACGGAGCAGACCTTAATCTTCTTGTGCTTGACGATAAAATTGACCTGAGTTCCGATTTAAACAAGTTCGACTCAAGAACTTTTCTTAATAAACTGATAAACAAAGAGCTGCTTTACAGACTCGAAATTATCGGCAATCAGAACTATTTGTGTTCAAAGTCTCAGTTTGCGATGCTTAAGGAGAGAGGATTTTTTGAAACTCGCCTTGGCGAACTGCGCGAAAATCTGACTTTGGCGGAGCCTCTGTGCAGAGACTGCGACATATTCTCGATGGACATGTCTGCAATCAAACAGTGCGACGCGCCTGCTGTTGGTTATCCGTCACCAAACGGAATCTTGGCAGAAGAGGCTTGCAAACTCGCTCACTTCGCAGGGTTCAGCGACAGGATTTCTGTGTTCGGACTATTTAACATGAATCCGTATTTTGACCAGAACGGAACTACAGCCGCTTTGGCAGCTCAGATTATCTGGCACTTTATAGAAGGACTTGACAACAGATACGGCGACTATCCTATTGCAGATTTGTCTGAATATCAAAAATTCATAATTCCAGATATGGTTGGCGACATGGACCGTGTGTTTTACCGCAACAGACGCAACAACAGATGGTGGACTGAAATCCCCACAAAAAGGGGACTTCAGGTTTTCTCCTGCTCTGAAGAGGACTACACCGCCGCCATTGAAAACCAGATGCCTAAAATCTGGCTGAAATATTTTATGAGATAAAAATCAGGCTGAAAAAAGCAAATACCAGAGTGACCTGAAAATCGCTCCGGTATTTTTTTCTATCGCTTCAGCACCGTGAATGTTTTGGTAACATTATTGTCTGAAACGGCGCATACATAATACCCCTGCGGCAAATGCGCTATATCCAGCGACACATCTGCGGCATCGCTCACCTTTGAAAGAAGCGGCTTTCCGTCAGACGAAATAATCTGTATCACAGACCTCTCTTTCGCGCCAGACACATATACCACGTTATCAGTCAACGTAGGCCACACCCTAAGCACGTCCGACACGCCGCGCTCTGTCCTGTTCTCCTCGCCCTGTCTGCTCAGCAAAACAGTTGTCGTAGATAACGGAGGCAACAAGAGCGACGCCCTGCCGTTGCTGAAAGTCACAACAC
Source organism: uncultured Bacteroidales bacterium (assembly GCA_937915765.1). GTDB lineage: Bacteria > Bacteroidota > Bacteroidia > Bacteroidales > Paludibacteraceae > RGIG9379. The sequence goes on from CALGHE010000116.1 coordinate 25,545, forward strand.
GCTCCTTCAGAGCATTTACAGAATGCGACACAAACGTCTCTTCCGCCGGCAAGTCCGAAAGTTCCAAAGCCCGATAGTCACCATCCTGCAACTCAAAATTGCGCAAGTCAATTTCCACTTCGGCAGGTTCTGCCATGGACCTGTTAATCAGCAGCACGGTCAGAGAATCCTTCTCCTCATTTACTGTGACATGCACAGAAACCAACGAATCGTTAGACGACGAAGCTTCAAGATAGAACGGCTTATTATAACGGGCAAACAGATGGAGCGTCTCCCACATTCCGGCCTTCCAGCTCCACGGCGAGAACACCTCGACCTTTCGCTTCATAAACTCACCCATAGTGGAGCCGTACCATATACTGTTTATATTCGCATCTTTAGACTCAATGCCAGTCTCTGTAATTCCCACGCCCCTCACCTCGTTCATATACTTCATCATCCAGTCCTGACATCGTTTCAAGACAAACTCTTTCGTAACGCTATTGTCCCACTTTCCACCAATTTTCTTCACGCCATTAGCTTGAGGATAATCATAAGTTTCGTCAAAATAGATTCTATGGCACTGAATAACCTCAGAGTCTGAGAGTTTGCTCGGATAAAAATGTAATGCGAAAACGTCCAGAAGCTTCATTCCGCACAAAGCCTCCTCTTCCGCAATCCTTTTTATAAAATATTCTATCCAAGTATAATACACACCATCTTTCGTGACACCTTTTCCGTCCGAACCCACATACCACTGCCACTCGTTGCACGTTATAGGCCCCACCAGCTTTATCTCCGGCCACATATTTTTCGCCGCCTTTGCCACACTGACGTATTTATCAATAAACACATCAGCGCTCACAGGCTCTTTTTGCACATCATCATGAGTGCCATGCCATATCTCCGGCTCATTATCCATCGCCCAATAAAGAACTTTAGAACGGTCAAAACCAAGTCCGCCCTCGCCGAACCAATGATTCAGAATCCCTACGGTCGAGTCTGCCGGCCAAGGCATCAGATAGGAGTCTGGATCACCGTCCGTCAAAGCCGTTTTCCCATCGTCCGGATTAGGCACGGAACCGGAGCCAGCCACGTTCTGAGCCGTGTTCAGCCACTTTTTATCATGATTGACATACCAATCCCAGTCTTTGAAATTATTCGCCTCCGTTTCCGCCACCTGCCCCAACAGCTGGAAACCATACATAACCTGCACCTGCGGAGCATTCTCCTGAATCGTGCCTAACTCATAATCCCAGTCGTGCGGCTCAACATTATTGTACCAGTCCGGATGGCTCGACAAATGACGGCGATAATTGTACTTGGTCGAATTATTTCCGCCGTTCTCTCTCAAGAAAGCGACGCCCGACTCGTTTATGCGAGTCCACTCCTCCTGCGTTGTTGCTTTCGAAGAATCATCGCTCGTCGAATTATTTTTTCCGTAAACATACGGAGACACCTTATGAATTGACCCATTCCCATCTATAGAAATCGAAACGGATGCCGCATTCAACATAAACGTTCCACAAATAGAAACAACACCTGCCAAAAAAAATTTGTAATAATTCATCATCTTAAAACTTTTAATCAGAAAGCCTCAACAAGCCAAAAACTTGCAGAAACAGCTTCTGTAAATTACGTTTGTAGTTTTATATTCTAAAGGCAATTTTTATAAATTATGTTCTGAAAATCTGTTTCGTACGCTTTTGAAATCAGTTCTACAACAAGCCTTAAAAACAAATGACTTTCAAAACGATATGAAATCTGTAAAATAGCCTAAATAGTCTGCCTCGCAAATATACTTCACAAAATTCACAAATCCAAACTTATTGAAATATCTAAATCTTCATGGCCGTGCGCAGTTTTATTATCAAAGCAAAAAACATGTAATATTTAAAACGACACTTTATATTGCAGTTTTAATAAATTGCCGCAACAAAAAATCTGCCTTGCTCTTTTTTTTATCAAAAAAAAGTTCTACCTTGAAGCACATTTTCCTTTGTTTAATTTAAATTTCAAGCCTATGAAACGAATTTGTATTACCCTATGCCTCATATTAACAGCCATTTGCCAGTTAACGGCAGGAGTTGTGAAGATAGATGGCGTCTATTATAGTTTAGACGAAAACACCCTTGCGGCTTCCGTAACATTTAAACCCTTTGAGGACGACCCCGACGGCTGGATGTACCATCCAAAAGACTCTTTGTATGTAGGAGACGTGGTGATTCCGTCTCAAGTTTCGCACAATGGAGAGACTTATTCTGTAAACGCCATCGGCGACAACGCTTTTGCAGGCAGTTCGCAGATGACAACCTTGCAGATACCGGAATCCGTAATAACCTTTGGCACAAGCGCTTTTTCCCTATGCTCTTCTTTGTCTGCAATTACTATAGACGAATCCAACCCGCAATTCCGTTCGATTGACGGTGTTATATATTATAAAAACAAGATGGAGCTTTATTTCGCGCCAAGAGCCATCTCCGGACACTTGACTCTTCCTGATGGCCTAACGGAAATTCCAAGCTCTGCCTTTCAGCGCTGTCTGCTCGATGCAGTCACAATACCAAACAGCGTCGAAACCATAAAGGACGGAGCGTTTAACAATTGCCCTAATTTGTCAGAAGTGAACTTCGGCAGCGGTTTGAGAGTCATTCAAAGAGACGCGTTCTCCCAATGCCCTTTCTTGCAGATTATAGATTTCAGCAGCACTCAGCTGACAGACATCGGACTGGCAGCTTTCATGGACTGCGAAGACCTCGCCATTGTCTATTTGAGCGACTGCCTAAAGACAATAGGGATGAACGCCTTCCGCGACTGCAACCTGATCGGAATCTCTTTGCCGGCAACGTTAGAGTCTATTGGCGAGTCTGCTTTCTTGGGCTGCGAAGGGCTTACCACCGTAATAAACAACAGTCCGCTTAACATCAAAGCCGGAAGCGAAGACAACGGCTGCGTAGGATTGTACCTGACAGAAGAAGCCTCATTCGACCGCAACATCAAGGAGGCTGACATTTATCTGACGTGCGAAAACAGAACTCTTTCCATCTTCAATGCAAAAGGCAAAACGGTTACAGTTTACGACATCACCGGACAGATTATTTTTCAGGCAGACTGCGCTCTTGACATCTTAAAGCTAAACCTGAAAAGCAGCGGCTTGTACATAGTAAACATCGGCTCCACAAGTTGGAAAATACCGGTGAAATAAATGTGAAGGGCGAAGAATTAAGATGAGCCGTAAAAAAAATATTAGTGTCCGATAAAACTTTTAATCAATAAAAAAATTAGGACTGAATCTGACT
>CALGHE010000117.1 GCA_937915765.1 uncultured Bacteroidales bacterium
CACCGACATTGATATCGAGTATTGCGAACAGGTGGAAGAGATGGGCACAGACAATGCCATCATACAATTCAAGCATCTTGATGCTGTTCCCAAAGCACTCTGCATGAAACATGTCGGTCCTTATGAACGCTTCCACGAATCATTTACCGAAGCTTTTGCCTACATGGAAGAACAAGGCTACAAGATTGTTGGTTCTCCCCGCACCTCCTACATTGACGGCGCATGGAATCAGGAAGACCCAGAACAATGGTTGTCGGTAATTCAGATTCCTATTGAGTAATATGGAGATAGCTAACAGGTTTTCATAGGTTATACCGCATTTTTTATTGAATACCTAATAAAACAAAGAATACGGGACTCAAATTCGAGTCCCGTATTCTACATTTACACAAAATTATGGATAGTGCCGTAAAAAAGAGACTGTCCGACTTTTTCAGCCTGACAATCTCTTTACCGCTACACTTTACATTCTCAACAATCAATCATCTTGTTATTTTCACAGTTAAGTCTCTAAAAAAAGCTATGAAGACGCCTTTGGGAAGCCTGTTTAATTTGATTATATTCGAACCCTCAACAATCTGGATAGCGTCAATCTTTACTCCGCTGACACTATAGATTTGCACAACGCCGGCACTTTTTGCATTTACATGCAGTCCATTTTCCGCATAATCATAATAAAGCATTTCATTATCGTCATAAGCTGCCACTTCGTTAAAATCAGAGGTCAAACATCCGTCAAAGGTTGCACGTTCGGCCTCTTTTTTCCACGCCTCAACAATCTTCTTTCCCCATTCGCAAGAGTTCCCGTTTGTCGATTGAACGGCTAACACCGGTGATGCGGAGGCTTCTTTCACCAAATCAAGGTACTGCACAGGATTTCCGTTACCGTACCAAGACCAAGCCAACCACCCCACTTTTTTCTCTTGACAATAGGAGAGTATCAAATCTTCATCCACATCGCCGTCACTATGATACCAGCCAAATTCACCGATGCAAAGTGCCAATCCTTGGTTGACAACTCCGTCTATATTGCTTTTTACACGGTTTTTATTTCCAGCCGTTCCATACATGTGAATAGAGAAGATAACATTGTTCTCCGGATCTGCAGCTAAAACATCTTTACCATAAGAATGAATAGTTGCTGCACTTTGTCCGTAACCGCCGGCATCCACCATGATACAGTGTCTTAGTCCTGCATTTCTGATAATAGGTATCGCCTTTAAATATCCGTCTCGCCAGTTTTCAGCCGACGAGGAGTTATGCCATTCGTTGGCTATGTTGATGATTACAGATGCTTCTGTTCCTTTAAGAACATCCGCAATGTTGGCGAAATAACGTGCGGCACCTTCCAAGTCGCTTATTTTGTCGCTGCCGGTCACATCATGCACTTCCAAGATTGCAACCATGCCGTATTTCCTGCAAGCTTCGATTAGCGACTTCACTTCCGACGCATTATCGGCAGGTGTTCCGTAGGCAATTCCGTTAGTTAAGACAATCCGCACTGCGTTTGCGTTGCTGTTATTTATTGCCTTCAACTGGTCGAGTGCATAACTTTTATACCATGTGTATGCCATGTTGACACCTCTCATCACAAACTCTTGATTACAGCGGTCGAGCAACTTATTTCCACTTACTTTAAAGCCATCAACATCAGAGACTTTAAACTCGTACTCATGCGCATTTTCATCTTTTTCTATTCTCACATAATCTACCACAGCCCAAGTCCAGATAGGAGTTAGCCGAACTTCATTCTCACCCTCTGAAAAGTCAAACGAGCCTACAAGGGTTTCCGCCAACTTATCCACTTTTTCATCGTCAGAAGAGAGACCCAGATTGGCAGTTCCGCTCACACCATTCACGGCGCAATCTATCTGCTTAAATCCGTAAACAGAGTTGTACCCCACATAGACCTTGTAAGTTCCCTTTTCTGCCAACGAAACTGAGATATTGACATAGTCCGCCTCTTCTTTTAGATTCAACACACCGCTACCCGACATATCTGTTAGAGTTTCTGTTGTGGCGACGAAGTCAGAAGAGCATTCCACTTCATAAATATTTTTTTTGACAGACTCTTCACAGGCTGAACTATCTATTGTTCCACCCTGCGCCTTGTCACATTCATTCGTATATTTTCGGAAGAAATCCCACAGAGCCTTTGTCGTATGGAAATCTTTATTCGTAAGTTCGTGCCAACGATTTTTAACAGAATAAAAGATGACTTCAGTTCCGCAATCGCCCCCTTTATAGTGCATTTTTTCACAGACGTTCGAAACTTGCGCCACTTCGGGATTCGGGTCACAATTATTTTTATTGGCGAAGCCCTTTATGATAGCAGGGACTCCATCATAAGAGACAAACGAATCCTCTTTCCCATGTATATGGCAAATCGGCACGGGGCGAGAGGAGTTGAAGTTTGCTCCCCATAAATTATAGCCGGAGATAGGACCGAAAGCGGCAAATTTGTCTGCCACATTGTTGATAATATGGTATGTCAACATTCCTCCCATCGAAAAGCCAGTCATATATATGCGGCTTTCGTCGATTTCATACTCATCAGACATCTTTTTTATGATGTCCAGCATAAAATTAATATCTTTCATTCCGCTGATGTCCCACTGAGAACCCTCACCTTGCGGATAGACCACAACAAAGTTTGCAGTGTCTGCTATTTGTTCCCACTGCGACAAACTTTTATGGTTATCGACATTATCACCCATCCCGTGTGCCGAGATGACCAATGGCCGATTTTCCGTTAAACAATCTGGCACATAGACAAAAGCCTCTCTCTGTTTTCCTCCTGTCTGGATGCTAACCATTTGACTATACTTTGCTGCCACAGCCGTCATGCTGAAAAGCAACATGAAACTATATAAAAATACTCTTTTCATGGATATAAAATTTTAACGATGCTACTTTATTATCTTCAATGTCAATTTGTCGAAAATTGCAATGTAAATACCTCTTGGCAAATCACTCAAATTGACAGTACTTCTATTGTCAGTAATTTTGATGACATCAATGGTCGTGCCGTTGATGTCGATAATACGCAAAGTGTCTTCCTTTTTTGAATCAATATGCAAGGTGTTTTCTGTTTGAGCAAAATAGATTGTACTATTTCCGTTGGTCATTGAGACATTATTATTTCCATCAACATGAAATCCTTCAACATCAGAGACTTCCGGCTCCTGAGATGAACCTGCTGTGTCTAATTCTATCCGCACATAGTCTATAGGCACCCACGTCCAAATTGGTGTTATCTTGACCATGTTATCACCCTCCTTAAACGAATAAGAACCTGCGAGAGACTCCTTCAACCCATCCTTCCCGTCTGTTTCTCTATCGTAGTCAAAATCCACCGTTCCGAAAACACCGTTTACGTCACACTTAATTTGTTTATAGCCGTATATTGTATTATAGCCTACATAGACCTTATACTTTGCCTCCTGCTCTGCATTGAAAGTAAAATTAATGTAGTCCTCCTCTTCTGAAAGATTCACCACTCCGCTACCGGACTGTTCTGAAAGCGCAAGCAGTGTTCCTTTGTAATCTGCACATTCAGCCTCTTTTTTCAAATCGCTCTCATATTTATCACATTCTGTATCAGGAATTTCAGCTTCATTGTTTAACAATTTCAACATCTGCTCAGCATACCTTACTCCAAGTTTGCGATAGCTCTCTGCTGAGAAGTGAACGAAGTCGCCCTGATGACCTAATCCTTCAGCCGATATGACGTATGAATTTGGAATGGTGGACGGCACTTTGGCAATCACATCATTATGTCTTCCACACGAGCCTCCTTGTTCCGTGCGGACCACTTCGCCGACCAAAAGAGGAACATCTTTCCCTTCTAAGTTCAAGTCATTCAGTATATTTTCATATACCCCTTTCACTTTGCTTGGCCAACTAAAATCACCAGTATTTGTTTCTCCTTGATGCAAGAGGATTCCTTTGATTACACCAACTTCTTGCGCTTTTTTTGCACAGTCAATAAATCTTCCGTAGGGATTGCCTCCATACGCACGAATTATCTCCTTCATGTAATCCTCCACATTATATGAATAGCTCAAATAATTGTCTTTATCGAACAATTTAATGTCGCAACCTCCTACAGCAACTACAACTACACCAATTTTAACCTCAGGCGACAAGTTTTCGAGCATCGTCCTTCCAAAATAATCTGCCGGCCCCAATTGCTTATAACAACCTGCCAAAGGAGGTACAGCTGTGTACCATTTATACAACTCTCGGGACCCGCAACTCTGCGTGGACATCATTTGAAAACGGTCGCTGACCACCAAGTCTTGACTCTCTATTCTGCCCTGACCCTCCATATTAGACTGCCCAAAACATAAATAAATATGAAAATTCGGGTCTGGTGCGGCTAATGACACTGCACATCTTAGAATCAAAAGAGCTCCGATAAAGAAAAAAATAATTTTGTTTTTCATACGCTATTAGATTTTATGGAAACTCCTTTCTCTTAATGCGAAAGAGATTGGAGTTCCCTCAGTTTATATATAATTTTAGCACAACTTAAATCCACCGCTTCTCATTACGAGGCACACATCGCAAATTTCGGGCGACATCACGCTTTCTCTGTTATCCGTGTGTGCCAAAAGGATATAATTTTGTTGCTTCGTCATAAGTTATGATGTGTTTATACTTCAAAAGGATATAATTTTGTTGCATTTGACTTTTTAACAACGAAAATATCCGATGGAATGGGCTTTTTTTTCAAACATTATACATCTGCAAAATTGGTTGAATTTTCAAATTAAAAAGAAACGAATTATATTTGTTGTGAGTTTAGGTGAGCTCGATAAATTCACTGTCTTGTTATTTATGGTATAAATCAGGGGGATTACAGAACCCTCCTTTAGAATATGAGGCTGAAATTGTTCATAGTATTGTCGATTCTCTTCGCATGCGGATTTGCAAGCGCAAGTGAGCATCTCTGTTTTGACCATTACAAAACAGAAGACGGCTTGTGCTGTGACTATGTATTAGGAATAGGGCAGGACTCCAACGGTTTTGTGTGGGTCTCTACTTATAATGGGGTGAGCAGATTTGACGGCAAATATTTCAAAAACTATTCTAAGGACAGAGGTGGTTTAATACAGAATAATGTGAAGTGCGTCACAAATACTATTAATGGAGATATTGTTTTCGGTGGCGACAATGGAATGCTACAGTCGTACGACCTCCATGCGGACACATTTTTAAATCGACGTTTCCCTGAACTGATGGGTGAGTATGTCAAGTCTGTTTCGGGGTTCTCCAAACTGCGTGACGGAAGAGATTTGTTGCTGACCACAAGCGGCGTTTTCCCTTACGACACTTTGAAGGGATGTTTTGCTGCAGATTCTCTTTTCTCAAACTTTACAATAGATTTTTATGTCAACTCCTTTTATCAGGACAAACAAGGCAATTATTGGATCGGGGCTTTTGACGGACTTCATATTTTTACACCCAATGGAGAAGAACTGAAATTTTACCTACTCTCAAAAGATAAAGCTCCTGCTTCGTCAATTTTGGAACTGGACTCGACTCATGTTTTAGTCGCCACCAACATGGGCGGCATTTGGCTTTTTGACACGTCCGTCCAAGGCACGCCTACTTGCAAAGAGTTGGACGCTCCATTTAAAAATGTCTCAGCTATGCTGAAAGATGCGAAGCACCGTGTCTGGTTTGGGACATGGGGAGATGGGCTATGGAGGATGGACAATTCAGGCAAGTTCGTCGAAATAAAACCCTATGGCGAAGAAGACGCACTAAAAAAAGTTCATGCTTTGTATGAAGATTCCGAACAGAGCATTTGGGTGGGGACACAGATAAACGGGCTGTTTCGATATCAGGCTGAAAGCAGTTCTAAAATCCTCCACTCTTCCATGATAGGTTATCCTAATGTGGACGCATCTTGCTTTTGGGAGCGACCAGACGGCAGCCTATTTGTTGGTTCAGATGGTTCGGGCGCCTATCTGGTGGACAGCGAAGGTAGGTTTGTGCAACAGATGAAAAGTTTCGACAAGATGGGTCGCAGCATACTTTCTTTTAGTCCTTGGGGAAAAGATACGTCGTTGGTCTCTTCTTGGTTTGGCGGAATTGGGAAGGTTACGGCTGACGGCGAAGTGCTTCCTATCCCGTACGGCAATTTGGAGAATACCATTAACAGTTCCAAATGTGCCCGTCTTATGAAAAATGGAGAAATTTGGGTTGCCACGCAGGGGGATGGTGTTTATGTTCGTCATGTCAGTGGGCAATGGAAAAAAAATTCCCTTGAAATCAACAAAGATATTGCAGATTTATGGGTTGAAGAAATCTTGGAAAACCCTGACGAAACCAAGTGGTTAGTGACTCCCTTTAATGTTTGGCTTTGTGATAGCACCAACAAGCGAAGGTCTTCGTTGGAAGAAAACCAGAACGCCAATGACCCTTGCATCTTGATAGATGGAGTTTGTGATGAAGCGGGGAATCTTTACGTCGCATCAACTCATGGCGTCCTGTTTGTCTCTAAAAAGACAGGAAAACTGACTAAATTGGACTTCTTGCCAAAGACTTGTTACATGTCTGTCCATTTCGACAAACAAGGCTTATTATGGTGCAACGGAACGGAAGGCATTCTTCGTGTAAATCTAAAAAATCAGACGTTTAGAAAAATTCCCCTTTCGGAAGACAAGTATGGAAAACTATCCTTTCAGCCTCGTGCAATATACGAAACCTCCAATGGCAATCTGTTTTTTGGCTGCTCCAATGGTTTTGTTATGATGAATGCCTATGGTGAAGACTCGTCAAGTCATATTAAATTTTTATCATGGGCTAAAGCGAAAGAAAAGAAAAGTGACGACCAATGGAGTTCCTTACCTATCAATGGAAACCGCATCTGTTTAGATGGTGATAATGAAGAGACCCGCATATCGTTCGATGTAGTCTCTCTTTCCGGAATGGACATTGTTTGCCGTTATCGGTTGAAAAGTTTTGACAGCACTTGGGTAACATTGAATGAGGTACGGGAAATAGTCTTAAAACATCTTCCGGCAGGAAATTACGAATTGGAGTTATCTGCATACAAAGACGGGGCAGAGAAACAAGCATCCCATTTGTATTTATCGGTCGAAGTTTCCGCCTTGTGGTGGCAATCTTGGTGGTTCTTTACTCTTGTTATACTCTCCTTTTTAATGTCGCTTTGCGGTCTTTACACAAGGCTTAAACAAAATAAAAGAGCCGCATCAGATAATGCAGATGCCCCAAATGAAGAACTTTTGGGAGACCCGTTCATGAATCAGGTGATGGCAGTGATAGAACAAAATTACATGAATTCAAATTTCAACGTAGAAGATTTGGCTAAAGAACTGGGCACCAGCAAATCCACTTTAATTCGCAGACTGAAACCAATGACCAATCTGACACCTGTCGAACTGATTGGCATCTACCGTCTGAATAAAGCTGATGAGATGTTGCGAACCTCGAATGTGCCAATCAAAGAGGTTGCATTCTTGACAGGTTTCAGTAGCCAATACTATTTTAGCCGCAAATACAAAGAACATTTCGGCTATCCTCCTTCGCAGCAAAAAGCACAAGAACAATAGGATAGACACGAGTATTTTATACTTGTCATCTTTTGCACCCATCAAATGCAAAAACAAACGGCCGCGCCATTACAGTGCAGCCGTTCGTCATCTTTATAAAAGTCATTCAGCAGGAGCCCACTTGCAGCGGACAGGCGAAACGATTGCGCCCTCCTCCTTCAATTGCTTCATGGCCTTATCTACCTCCTTGCGGTCAAGTCCGCTAAGTTCCGCGATTTTACCCGCATTCAACGGCTCGCCGGCATTCTTCATTGTAGCCAATACTTTTTCCTTAGTCTCCATAAACTTCAAATTAATAGTTATTATTTATTTTCAATATAATCTCCACATACAAACGCACACCAATATAGTCCGAGAGAGCATTTCCGCACACCTGTCTTCCTGAACAAGACACTTTTCAGCATACATCGCAATCATGCAACATTTCCAAATGTCAACAACTAACGCCGCCGCTCCTATTTCGGAGAGTTGTCTGTTTTGAACGGAATTCCGTTAAACAAATATCGCAAAAAACTTTATCACAGCAAAAAAAGAAGGACGGATTTTCATCCGTCCTTCCGCAAATATTAATCTTAGACACAATTACTCCTCGTTCAAAGTAACACGTTTGAATGCAGTAACAGTCAAAGTCTTAGAAGCAGAAGCAAGGTACTGAGCAACAGAAATCTTCTGGTCCTTGATGAACGCCTGGTTCAACAAAGTCTGTTCCTTGTAAATCTTCTGGATACGACCGTTAACGATGTTTTCAATCATGTTCATGTTCAAGCTAGCAGCTGCAGCAGCAGACTCCTTCGCGATAATTTCGCGAGCCTTAGCAGCATCTTCAGCTGTAATCCAGCCCTTGCTCATGTTAGACTCGATGTGAGCCTCTGTGTCAACGTGAGCAGGATTGATTCCAGCCTTAGACAAAGCGTTGTCCACCTTCTTCTGAATCTGTTCAGCCTTAGTCTTTTCAGTAGCCACTTCACGTTCGTTAGCAACATATTCAGCAGAAACGCCCTCTTCGTTGATAGCGATAGGGTTCATAGCAGCCACCTGCATAGCAACATCCTTCATCACCTGATTGTCAACACCAGCTTCGTTGAAAGCAACGATAGTAGCAAGTTTGTTACCAGGGTGGATGTAAGAGATTACAGAAGCGCCTTCGATGTGCTCGTACATATCAAGCTCCATCTTTTCGCCAGTGATACCAGAACGGTCAGTAACAAGCTGAGCCACAGTGCTATCACCTATTTTAGAATTATTCAAAGAATCCAAGTCAGCAGCCTTAGACTCGATTGCGCAATTAAGAATATCCTTAGTCAAAGCGATGAAATCAGCGTTCTTTGCAACAAAGTCAGTTTCGCACTTCAACGCAAGCACAGCAGCGTAGCCGTCCTTGATGTCAGCCAACACGCAACCTTCTGCAGCGTCACGGTCGCTTCTCTTAGCAGCAACAGCCTGACCCTTCTTACGGATGATAGCCATAGCCTCTTCAAAGTTACCGTTAGCCTCGTTAAGCGCGTTTTTGCAGTCCATCATACCTGCACCAGTCATTGAGCGTAGTTTGCTGATATCAGCCAATGTAACAGCCATAATATCTATTTTAAAAAGTTTCTATGAATGAATAAATAAAATGTAAAGTCCCTTAGATAAAGAGACTTTACAAAAATATCGAAAAATTACTCAGCGCTAGCTTCTTTAGCTTTCTTAGCGCCTCTTGCTTTTCTTTCTTTCTTTTCAGCAGGAGCTTCTGCAGCTTCGTTTTCCTGCTTTTCAGCCTTTCTTTCTTCAAGACCTTCCTTGATAGCCGAGTTAACAGCCGACAAGATAACTTCGATAGACTTTGTTGCGTCATCGTTAGCAGGGATTACAAAGTCAACGCTGTCTGGGTTAGAGTTAGTATCAACGATACCGAACACAGGGATACCCAAGCGCTTAGCCTCTTTCACTGCGATGTTTTCCTTCAACACGTCGATAACGAACAAAGCAGAAGGAAGGCGAGTCAAGTCAGCGATAGAACCAAGGTTCTTGTCCAGCTTAGCTCTCTGACGAGAAATCTGAAGTTTTTCTCTCTTAGACAGGTTATCGAAAGTTCCGTCGTTAGACATTTTATCGATTGAAGCCATCTTCTTAACAGCCTTTCTGATAGTAGGGAAGTTAGTAAGCATACCACCAGCCCAACGTTCAGTAATGTAAGGCATTGAGACCTCTGTAGCCTTGTCAGCCACAATCTGCTTCGCCTGTTTCTTTGTAGCCACAAAGAGAATTTTCTTGCCCGATTTTGCAATCTGTTTCAACGCGGCAGCAGCCTCGTCTATCTTAATTACAGTTTTGTGAAGATCAATAATGTGGATACCGTTACGTTCCATGAAGATATATGGAGCCATTGCCGGATTCCATTTTCTCTTAAGGTGTCCAAAGTGACAACCTGCTTCTAATAACTCATCAAAATTAGTTCTTGACATTTTCTTTTTCTTTTTAAATCGTTTACATTCTGTTTTTAAGTCAACAGCACAGTAGTCTTTCGAGTCTATGCTGTTTAGATACTAAACGCAATCTCATGAGAAGCCGGCGCAATAAAATACGCAGCCTCGCCCAAGGACTAACGTTAACGCTTGCTGAACTGGAATCTCTTTCTTGCTTTTGGACGTCCTGGTTTCTTACGTTCAACTTCGCGAGGGTCGCGAGTCATGAAACCTTCCGCCTTAAGAGCAGGCTTGTTTTCAGCGTCGATTTTCACAAGAGCACGAGCGATAGCAAGACGCAACGCTTCAGCTTGACCCTTGTAACCTCCACCGTTAAGAGTTACCTTGATGTTATACTGTTCTGCAACCCCAAGCTTTGACAGCGGTTGCTTAACTACATACTGCAAAATTCCAGAAGGGAAATAAACCGCAAGGTCTTTCTTGTTGATAGTAATCTGACCGTTTCCTTCCTGCACGTAAACACGAGCTACTGCAGCTTTTCTTCTACCAATGGCATTAACTACTTCCATGCTAATTACTTAATTGAGTTTAAATCTAATTCTTTTGGTTGCTGTGCTTCATGCTTATGTTCTGAACCTCCATAAACATATAGGTTGCTGAGAAGAACACTTCCAAGACGGTTCTTAGGGAGCATACCCTTAACAACTTTCTTGATAAGTTTCTCTGGGCTCTTAGCCAAAAGCTCGCCCGGAGTTGTTTCTCTCTGACCACCAGGATAACCAGTGTATCTCAAGTAAACACGGTCTGTAGCCTTGTTGCCTGTAATTTTAATCTTATCTGCGTTGATAATGATAACGTTATCACCGCAATCCACGTGTGGAGTGAAGTTTGGCTTGTACTTGCCTCTCAAAAGTTTTGCAACCTTTGAGCCCATACGTCCCAACACCTGGTCTGTGGCGTCAATAATGACCCACTCCTTCTTTACTGTTGCTTTGTTAGCAGAAATGGTTTTGTAACTTAAAGTATCCACTGCTTTAATTTTTTTAATTGTTAATTAATCATTCACTTGGCCAGCCCATTCGGGCAAAACAGACTGACCTATTCGCTCTTAACGAAATGGATAATAATTCAGGTCGCAAAGATATACATTTTTTTCTTTACTGAAAAGTTTTCCGCTTTTTTTATTCGAAAAATATTCTCCAAATCCCTCAATTTCTTTCATTTATGATTAACCTACAACAAATATCGTCCAAATCTGTGCAATTTTTGAATTAAATTTGTTACATTTGCATCACAAAAACTGAAAGCTGCTACTATTAAATTAGGCTAAGACAATTTGATATGGCAGTGTAAAAAAAAGAAGAAGTCTATGTTTATTAGGTATCTTGATCCGAAAGCGGATCTTACTTTTAAGAAAATTTTCGGCGAGCACAAGGATCTGGTCATCAGTTTCCTTAACGCCATGATTACGTTTGAAGACAAAGCAAAAATCGAGTCGGTCGAGTATCTCTCTCCGGAAATGATTCCGGACACTCCCATGAAGAAGTATTCGATTGTGGACGTGATGTGCAAGGACGAATTTGGCAGGCTGTTCATCGTGGAGATGCAGATGATATGGACTCCCGAGTTCAAAGAGCGCATACTGAGGAACACTGCAAAGGCTTACAGCAACCAGCTTCCTGCCGGAGTTGAGTACGGAGAATGCAAGCCGGTCTATTCGCTTTGTTTAATCAACGAAGCGGTTTACAAAGACGACGAAGAGTTCTATCATCATTTTGTGCTGACAGACAAGACAAACGGCAACAGAATCCTTGACGGGTTGAACATAATATTCATCGAGTTGCCAAAATTCAAGGCTGATTCCGTCTCCGACCGCAAAATGCAGGTGCTGTGGCTTAGATTCCTGACTGAGATTAACGAATCGACGTTCGAGATTCCGTCTGAGTTTACAGAAAACAAGGAGATTTCCAAAGCTTTGGAAATCGTCAAAGGCTTTGCCTTTAGCGACAAACAAATGCTGACCTATTATAAATTCTGGGACACTGTTGCTGTGGCCAAATTGTTCGACAAAGACTATGTGGAGGCTAGAAGCATGAAACGCGGCTTAGAAAAAGGGTTACGGCAAGGTTTAAAGCAAGGTATCGAACAAGGTATCGCTCAAGGAATTGAGCAAGGTATCGAGCAAGGTATAAAAATCTCAACTATCGAGACTGCAAAAAAGATGTTGTCAAAAGGCATCGAAATTGAATCTATCGCAGACATAACGGGATTATCTACAGATGAGATACTAAGTTTAAGGCAAGATTTATAGAAGTTGACATTAAATTCAAAGGCTGCTCGTCTCCATTACGGAACAGCAGCCTATTTTCTAAAACAAATTCTCACAAGTTTCGTTCAAATTGTCCTTATCAGCATTTCGCAATTCTTACAATCGAACTCCAGCTTGAACTTGTCTCCCTTATTGCTTAGCAGACTCAACGGTTCCTTTGGTCCTTTGCCACCTTGCTTTGGACAATAGCCCAAGCTAAACTTTATGCAGTGTTTGCAACGCATCAATTCGGCATTTGAGACCGGACTGCTTTCAAACGACCTCGCAATCTTTGACACGCCATGACTCTTGTAAAAATCTGCAGCTTTCGAATTGTGCACATTTCCCCGGTAATCCAACTCTGTTTTCACGTGCTGATGACTAGTTTGCGGGAACGCCCCTTCCCCTCTACTTCTTTTTCTCTCCCGCTCTTCTTCTAACTGTTCCACAAGCTGGCGTCGCCATTCTGACAACACTCCTGCCGGTATAAAATACATTTTGTCAGTCTGCAAGTCAACGTTATCCACCTCGTAAATAGTGTTGCCGGTCTTTGCCAATTGCGTCACAATTACGTCCCGTGCCTTATCCTTATTCTGAGCCTCAACTTTTTCAGCCTGCACTTTCAAAGACACTTTGCAGCCATCTTCGCATATCGCATCTAAAACGAATCCGCCTTCTATCTCTGCAAAAGTTATGTTCACACTAACTTTACGGACGGCCGACTTCTTAGACAATACTTTTTCAAACTGATGGTCGTAATTCCGGAAAATAGCCGTGCCTCTCTTTATATAAACCTTCTCCGACGGAAACAAAACATTTCCTTCCGCCCGGTTCACCTTGAATCCCGCAAATTCACCTTGTTCGTTCATATATGCGAACCCGTCGCCGTTAGACATTTTCAAATCCGTCGCCACCTTCAGAGAGGTTGCTGTCACATCTGTGACTATTCCGACATACTCTCCCTTTGACTTAGGCGTGTCAAACGCGCCAATGTCCGCACTCCTTCCTTTCGTGAAATATGCAGTAAAGCCTCTGTGAAACGATTTTTCCAACTTTGGCTCAAACAGATACGTACAATTGCCGGACGACGCTTTTTTACAGTCTGGCAACCCTTCGAGCAAAGCATCCAGCTTCTGTCTGTAATAGGCAGTGACATTTTTCACATAAGAAATATCTTTAAGCCTGCCTTCTATCTTTAGAGACGAGACCCCCGCTTCTATCAAATCTCTGAGCGAGTCCGAAAGATTAAAATCCTTCAAAGAAAGAAGGTGCTTGTTCCTCACGACCACACGGTTTTCCGCATCATATAGAGAATACGGCAAACGGCAAAGCTGAGCGCACACGCCTCTGTTCGCGCTACGTCCACATACCGCCTGGCTCAAATAACACTGTCCGCTGTACGAAACGCACAAAGCGCCATGCACAAACGCCTCCAGTTTCACCTTGGTTTGCGCAGAAATCTGCCTGATCTGTTCAAAAGAGAGCTCTCTTGCCAGCACAACCTGGTCAAACCCCGCTTCTTCCAAGAACTTCACCTTTTCTACCGAACGATTATCCATTTGAGTGCTCGCATGCAAAGCTATCGGCGGCAAGTCAAGTTGAGTAATTCCCATATCCTGCACAATCAGAGCGTCCGCGCCAGCCTCATAGACCTGCCTTATCATCTTCTCCGCCTCCGACAGTTCTTTATCCGTCAAAATTGTATTCAACGCCACATAAACCTTAGCACGAAAACGGTGAGCATAGCACGCAAGCCTCTCTATATCCTCCACAGAATTTCCAACCGCCGCCCTTGCCCCAAATTTTGGAGCACCTATGTAAACCGCATCGGCTCCATGGTTCACAGCCTCTATGCCATGCTCCGCGCTTTTTGCCGGAGACAACAGTTCCACAACCCTCATTCCGCAACGATCTTAGTGAATCTGTCCTATATCATAAGGTGTCTTCTGATAGACAAAATAGTTCAGCCAGTTGGAGAACAGCAGATTAGCATGACCTCGCCAACGCACCAGCGGAGCATTGTCCGGATTATCCTCTTTATAATAATTTTTAGGCATATCGATAGGCAGCCCCTTGTCCAGATCTCGACGATATTCGGTGTCCAGCGTGTTTGCCGCATACTCCGAGTGCCCTGTCACGAAGAACTCCCTGCCGCCCCTGGCCATAACCATATATACACCAGCCTCTTCCGATTCAGATATTATGGACAGTTCCTGATTTTTCTGAATATCCTCTCTGCGCACCTCCGAATTTCGGCTGTGCGGCACACAAAACACATCGTCAAACCCTCTGAAAATAGGATTCCTGCTGGCCTCTTTGGACACAGTATGCTCAAATATGCCAAACATTTTTTTGTCTAATTTGTACTTCGGCACTCCGTAATAATGATAAAGTCCAGCCTGCGCCGCCCAGCAGATGAAGAAGGTTGACGTGACGTGCGTCCTTGCCCAGTCAAATATCTCGCATATTTCAGGCCAATAGTTAACCTCCTCAAACTCAAGGTTCTCCACCGGAGCTCCGGTTATAATCATACCGTCATACTTCTTGTCTCTAAGAGAGTCAAAAGTCTTGTAGAACGCCAGCATGTGCTCTATCGGAGTATTTTTTGAAGTATGGCTCTTAAGCTGCATAAACTCAAGCTCTATCTGAAGCGGCGTGTTGGACAAAAGGCGGATCAGGTCCGTCTCTGTCGTTATCTTCAGCGGCATAAGGTTAAGCACCACTATCCGCAGCGGCCTTATGTCCTGACCCGAAGCCTCTTCCGAATCCTTCACAAAAATATTCTCTTCCCTCAACAGCCTGACCGCAGGCAACTCTATTGGTATATTTAAAGGCATAAAATATAATTTTATTAACTTAATCAGAAGTCCCAGCAGCAATCTTCAATAAGCCAGGCCGATATGTTCTCGCCCATCATCAATCCAGACTTATGAAACCGCCTTTTTCACTAACAACCGACAAATTACCCCTCATTTCAGAAACAACAAAATAGAAACTTTTTTGCGCGTGAAAGCGCCCTTCGGAAAACAGGCGCTTTCAAAAATATGAATGAAAGGAAACACGTTGTTTACGCGCAAATATACAAAAAATTTCAAACAGACGTTTCAACCGCCCTCTGAATTATCTCTCCTGCCAAATATCCTGCCCTCTTGCCGTAAGGCTCCGTGCCGTCAGCCTTGCTGATATGACGTTCCAGACGCTTCGCCTCATGCAATATCGTGTCCATAAGCTGCGGAAGGGATTCCGAGTTGAACGTGCACACAACCGAACTGCGCGACTCTGAATTCGAGAACGTAAATCCGCCGTTCTTACTTCCGCTATGAAAATTAGCAAGACACTCAGACTCTACCTCTCTTGTAGCGCCGGCTCTCACCAAAGCATTGGCAACCTCCTCAACGCAGAACGCTTCTATGAAGCACTCCACGTGCCAAGCTCCGTTATGTGTGTAAATATAAAATTTCATACTCTGCTACTTATAATTAATTAAAACAAAGCGATGCAATATCTGCCATGAATTTGTCCCAAAATCATTTGGACACCCCCTCATTATGCAAATTCTTTAGAATCGCCTTTACTTTTTCTCCTTTTTATTTTGCCTGTTAAACATTTTTTTGTTTATTTGCACTGCAAAAATATAAATTGTTTAGACAAATACAAAATAATTTGGATTTTATTTGCTTAAAATGTAAACTTTTTTGGTTTTTTATTTAAAACCCGAATTTATGGAACAATATTTAAGATTCAAAAAACTAATAGCACGGCTTAAAGATGCAGGAATCATAGAGTCTCAGAAAGATTTATGCAAAAAGATAGGCTACAACGAAACCTATTTATCTCAAATAATAAACGGCAAGGAGGACATTTCCGATAAGTTCAAAGAAAAACTAAAAAGTTTAGACAATAGAATCAATATTCTTTGGATTGAATCTGGAGAGGGCGACATTCTGATGTCCGACACCGAAGACGCAATATGCCCCGCAACTTGCACCGGCCAAGATTCTGGCTGCGACAAAGAAAGCGCCACTATGTGCGGAGAGGTTATTTGCGGAAACAAACTCCCGTACGTGAAAACCGAGATTGTGCAAGCCAACGACCTGAGCATTAAAAAACTGGTGTTGCAAAAGTCCAGCAAACTGATTCAAAGAACTTTGCTCGAACTAATCGGCAACAACGTCGATTACACTCAAAGGGTAATCACATCCGCCATGGCTCCGCTGTTTCAGCCCGGCGACCTGCTGTTCGTGAGGTTTCTGCCCGACAACGCAACGCCCATCAGCGGCGCTATCTATCTGCTCGACACAAAGAAGCACGGCGCCATGGTGAGACAGGTGTACCTGCAAGATGGAAAATATATCTTGCACCCAATCAACCCCGACTATCTCGAAATACAGTTGCTGCCTGAAGATATTTTCAGCATCGGGCTGGTCGTGAGGTCTTTGCGGTCCGACTTCAACATGCCGCCGGGCGAGTCCGACCTCAGAACCACAATACAAAACAAAGACAAACAAATGGAGCAGGTGCTAGAATCGAACGCCAGTCTGATTAACGAGATGATAAAGCAGAACGAAAGGATGGGCCGGATTGTCGATAAACTTGTAAACTGCAAGACTGACGAAAAATAGCTGCGGCAAACACGCCGACCTTGAAAAAAACACAGGCGAGTTCTATAAATTCACCGTTTATAATTTAAAAGCACAAATCGTGGGTTAATAAACTTTTCGGGATCACCGTAAAATTTCGGTGGGAAAGATTTGAAAAAATACTATCTTTGTGGTATGGGACAGCGTAAAAAGAAGATAGAAGATCCGTTAAAATTGTTGTTACCAAGTGTAATATACGATTATTTTGAGTTGGTACATACCGAGGTGTCAGATATAGATGTACATCTTTTTTTAGAAGAGCAGTACATGCCACCCCAAGCAGTTGGATATGAGAGCAAGGGTTTTACAGAGCATAGCGTAATACAAGATTTTCCGCTTAGAGGCAAGCCAGTATATCTTCATGTTCGTCGCCGCAAGTGGTTGGAAAAGAGTTCGGGGAAAGTCCTGACAAACAGTTATGACCTAACACATTTAGGCACTCAAATCACTGCGGAGTTCGCAGCTTTTTTAAAAGACATCCATCGAGAGTAACACCCTTAGTATTCGTGCCGTAGGCAGAATGTATGGTGTCGATGGCGACAATCTCGCCCGATGGTATAAGCACTGCATTAGCGATTACGAAGAGTGGGAGCAGCGCTACCACTCCATGGAGTATATTCTCTTCAAAGAGAATATTGGCGAGAGGCTATCTATGGATGAAACTTGTTTATCACAAGGCGAACTATACACTATCGTAACCAATAAATCTGCTCACGGATGCAAAGGCTCTCTTGTTGCAATGATACAGGGCACAAAAAACGAAGATGTAATATACTATTTATCTAAATTGCCACGCTCCAAACGACTTAAAGTAAGGGAGATAACAATTGATTTAAGTCCCTCGATGAAACTTATAGCCAAACGTGCTTTCCCCAATGCAACTATCGTGTCTGACCGTTTCCATGTACAAAAACTAATGAACGAGGCTATCAGCGACCTTAGAGTAGATTACCGCTGGAAGGCTATAGACCAAGAGAATCAGGAGATAGCTTTAGCCAAGGAAGTTGGAAGGAAGTTTATACCTCACACTTTTGAGAATGGCGACACTCGCCGTCAGCTCCTCGCTCGCTCTCGACATATCGTAATGAAACATTTCTCGAAGTGGACAGACTCTCAAAAGCGTAGAGCCGAAATATTGTTTAGGGAATACCCTGCTATTGAGGAGGCATACTCTATATCGATGAAACTAACACAGATATTTAACACTCGATGTAAGAAAAATGTAGCCTTGACAAAATTGTCCCAATGGTATGATGAAGTAGAAAGATTGAATTGTAAGTTTTTCAACTCCGTAATTCAGACTATGCAAAACAACTACGGAACAATAGCGAATTACTTTGAGAACAGATCAACAAACGCCTCCGCCGAGAGTTTCAATGCAAAAGTAAAGGCTTTTAGAAATCAATTCCGAGGTGTCAGCGACATACCTTTCTTCCTATTTAGACTAAAAACTATTTTTGCCTAATTTTTTTACATCTCCACCAAAATTTTACGGTGATCCGTAAAAAGACTCCGCTTAGTTACGTCATTTTTTTTCGACAAACCAAATATTCGACTTACGAACTTATACGCTTGTCTCTCTCCCGTGTTAGGATTCACCCATTCTCCTATTGATTTTGGAATAGAAACAACAATGTACGCATCTTCAAATTCGACTTCTCTAATAGCAATTTGGCTATAAAAATCCTGATCTGTCATAGATATTCCATTCAATCTATGCCCATTCCAATCAAAATCTATTTTTGCCTTATCAAAATTATTTTTATATATACGTACATTTGAGACTTTCATTATTGATTCTGATGGTTCTGTCACTCGTTCAAATTCACTTTCTCTTAAATACGAATAATAATTATTCCAAAAACCATGATACGAGTATCGTTCATACACCCAATCAAGAATCTCTCTTTCTGTTGCAAACTCGCCATTTGCTTTTTTTAATGTTCCTTTCCCTAGACATTTACAAGAGCCACAATCTATCACCCAATTTTCCCTCTGCTTTCCCTGCGGCATGGGACGTCCATCAAACGCAATAATATCCAGTGGCTTCGCAAAGTCTATATCCTTTCCCTGCACAGAACCACCATCTCCGTCATCTGCAACAATCCTAATCCAATTTCGCGGATTATCCAAATCGAGACCACCAGGACACAATCCTCCCTGTTTACAACTAACAGCCAATAACAAAACTCTTTTTTTCATCATAAATTTCCTCCAAATGTTATATCGTTATTAAATTTCTTCAGTAACATATCACTAACTAACCTTCGATGGCATTTCTCTGTCGTTGGTTCAGAGCAAAGCAAAACCACATTTTCATAAATCCCGAACTGTTCAACAAAATTTAAAATTTTAGACTCTTTTTCCAACTGCCCATTAAATGCTTTTTCAAAAACCTTGTAGTCTTTGTACATTGCAGTTCCCTTCGTGCGAGTCTCTTTCAACAACTCACTTTTAGGAGCTAAATCCACTCTATGCACATACTTGCACCCATCTACCAATTTGTCTAGAAAATATGGCAAATCTTTCTCGAATGCAAAGCGCGACAATTGACCATTTGGATTCAAACGGATGTCAACCAAACAGTTGATTTTGTTCCTTTTCAAAATGCCAAAGAACTCTTCAGCGTTTTTTTGCGTAAAACCAATGTTAAACAATTTAATCATATTCTTCAAATTTACTATCATTACTATCACTTATTTTTTTCCAGCCGTGCATCAAATTCCAATATCTATCACAGAAATCCTGAATCTTTTCTTGACTGTTATTTCCAAAGTAGTTCACAATCCTTGCTTCTCCTGAAAACAAATCTTTTTCAAAAAGATTCAAATTCTTCACCTCCTCTTTTTTGAATATTGCATCCGACAATAATTTATCTAATTCTTTGTTTGTAATCGTAGTTATTTCACCATTTTCAGTTCTTACAATATGTTCAACATCAATCCATTCTCCTAACACCTGTTCAATTTTTCGACTAACTAAAAAATACCTATGACAGTTAATCGGGTCTTTTTCGCTGCACATTAGTGCAAGAGTATAGTTCTTATCGTAGGCGTTTTCTATCCTTTTAATTCCTTGAAGAAAGAAATCATCATTTCTGAACTTGTTGAAATCTACTATTTTCTCATCTCTGTTCAGTTCTAATTTTTCAGGACGTTTGCTTGCTGCAATAGGGAAAATGTCATCAAAAAATATATCCTTCGCTTTTGAAAAAACATCCTGCTCAGAACTTGCCTTTGCTCCAAGCTCTGGCATATGAATATATGGAACAGAGAAACTTGCCCCAATAGATTTCAAGCAATTAGCATTGCATTGTGGGTATTGTTTTGAAAAAGGGACAGAACGGACATCAGCCAAATAAGAAACATTGTATCTTTGCAATGTTTCAAACATCTTTTCTGTATCAATTCCGTTCCTGCCACAGAACAAGGTGTAACCAATCGTATATAATTTCCGTTTATTCATCTTTAAACATTTTTAGATTCGTATTATTTTTTAACGTTTCCTTTGATTTGCCACTACAAAACAAATCGTATAATGCAAAACCTCCTATGACATTGGTGGTTTCTGACAATAAACTTATATATTGTTCGTCTTCATCAGGAAGATATTCAATAAATACACTGCTATCATTAGGGACACTACTACAATCGTCCATAATAACACAACCATAGTATTTATCTATCAAATCATTTACTCTTTTATTCATGGCACTTCTTTGGCAAATAAACTGGATTCTACCTTCATTTTTCTCCAACACATAAAGGAGTATAAACTCTTCCAAGCCTATTTCAAAATAACGACAACTTATCGCCCAATTCAAAATTACAACTCTACCACTATCAAGAATCCTGTATGTTATCGCCGAACAGACACCTAAATCCTCCCCGTCTTGCCTATACATTTCAAAATACAAAGACTCCGAACCTTCATCAAAACCACTATTAAAATTAGACAATTTGAACTGATTGGATTTTGCATACAAGTCCATTGCCTCCCTGTGACCTTCATCATCAAAAACTTTCACCAACAACTCTGGCAAGTCATTTCTTTTTCGTTCAGTTTGCAATATCTCAAATTGCCGCCGGCGTACTTGGGAATTAATTGACAATTCATTACGTTCAAAAAAGCAACCAACAATCAATTGCGTTATCAATTCAGAATGCTTGTCCCATTGTGGCACAAACACTTCAGGAAGATTTCGGATTACCTCATCTCTAACAATCTGATTATCATCAATAAACATCATCGCATGAGGCAAAATCGACAGCCGCCTTGCAATCTCTTGCAAATTATCACTTTTATCATTATAATTAGCGACAATACAGTCAATTTGATTTTTTAACGGAAAAACACTTTCATCCAACTCTTCAATAGCATGTTTCACTTGTTCTAAGTCGTTTCGTGAACATATAGCAACGAAAACCCCTAATTCAGTTGCAAGTGCTTTTATGAAATTCATAAAAGAGACAAATGGAACTCCTACATCAGAATTAAGCCTTTCTTTTATCTTTTCAAAACCATCTTCAGCAAGCGTACCCCTCCATAATGTGTCATCCAAATCAAGAACTATAGCCTTATATAAAACTTTCTGCTTAACAATTGTTTGAGCGACAATCTTCATAATGATTATTCCAATAAGAGGAATTTCGGTCAAACTCGAAAGTTCAATAATCGATGGCAAATTTTGTATTTGATAATTATAATTATAAATTTCGTTTTTAGAGTTATTTATACAAACAACTAAAACCTCTCCTATATGTTTTTCAGAACCTGTTACTTCTATGAAAAATTTGTTTTCTTTAAGTTTTTCACAAAAGTACAATATTGCATCACTACGTTTTTCAATAAAACAGCCTAATCCACATATTTCAATGGTATATCTGTCATCATTATAAAATCTAAACTTCTTTATCAGATTATCAATGTAAATATCAACAAATCTTTTCGCTACATTTTGTTGCGGTTGTTCTATTGGCACATCAATAAAGCAATCTGAATTTCCCAAATAATATTCTTTTACCATTCTGCACTGCGTTTTGGAGCATTCAGCATTCTTCGGAGTCGGGCTTCACTCTAGGGCACAAAAAACGTGGACTCTGACTTTATCCACATTCTAAAGGCCCTGAGACTGCCCGATTTTCCAGATAAGCCAAAAGCCCACGCTAAAAGCGCAGGCATTTGCTGACTTATTCTCGGAAAATCGTTTTCTAACAATTTCTCAGGTTCTTAGAATGTTCCGAATAATAGCAAACGCTATGGTTAATAATATGTTACATTATCTCTATTTCCTGTTTTATTCTTTTTTAGTTAATAAATTTGTTTCTGCAATTCCAGCCAACACTTTCACTACAAAAACTTAAATTTGACTCGCAGAAATGAACTGTCCTTGCCACATTTTGCGAATATATAAAAAAACTTATAAAAAAGCACTATTCATTTAATTTTATTCTGAATTCTTCATATAATATTGTGTATTTTTTACAAAACAACCGTTATCTCTTGCTTTTCTAAATATTTTTCACGAACATTGCAGTCTATTTAGCAAAATCACAAAAACATCACCTTAAAAGACAAAGACATGACAATCGAAACACTACTGACAAAGAAAGACAGAAACATACAGAAATTGGTCATCACCGAACTATCTTCTGAAGAGGCGATGGACTTCTTGATGAACACCGAACGGTATCATGATTTTGAACTGCCGGAGTATTTCGACTTCTCTGAAGTCCTGAGTTTCGTGAGAAAGAAGATCAAGGACAAGCCTTACGAAGAGTGCCTCGCAGAGTCTGGAGCAAGCAATTTTACGGATGTGAATTTCGACATTCTCCTCAACAAAGACGGCTCTTACGCTGTGCGCCCGCTGGTCCTGTGCAACCCATATCTGTACTACTTCCTCGCAAGGGAAATATGCGGAAAAAAGAACTGGGAGCAAGTGAAGGCGAATTTCAAAGAGTGCGAAGTGCCGAGAATCAAATCGTGCGCCCTCCCTATCGTGCCTGTCGAAAACGAGTCGTTCCACAAATCTACCACTATTCTGAACTGGTGGAACTCTATCGAACAACGCTCCATTGAACTCTCTTTGGACTATAAATATATGTTTGTGACCGACATCACGAACTGCTACGGTTCTGTAAATCCGCAGTCCATAGACTGGGCTTTGTCCAGAAAAGGGACGAAAAAGGAGACCGACGAAAATCACGAAATCGCAAGCAACATCATTCTGCTACTGAAAGAGATGCAGCAAGGTCGCAATATCGGCATTCCGCAAGGCAGCACTCTGTTTGACCTGACCGGCGAAATCGTGCTGTGCTACTCAGACTTGCTGCTGCACGAGGCTCTGGGAAAGGCCAAAATTGTCGATGGATACGAGATTTTGAGATACCGCGACGACTACCGCGTTTTCTGCAACAGCAAGGACACTTTGGAAAAAATTTCCTACATTCTGCAGCAGGTTTTGGAATCGCTCAACTTCAGAATGAACAGTTCCAAGACGAAGATTTGCAACTCTATCGTCACCGACTCTGTCAAGCCTGATAAACTGCACCTGATTTACAACACGCCAATCAGGAACAAAAACGGCTACGCTTTTGACAGTCTGCAGAAGCATCTGCTATATATCCTGCTCTTCTCCAGAGAGTTCCCTAACAGCGGACAGCTACGTTCCCTGCTGAGCGACTTCGACAAGCGCGTGACGGAGATGCTGAAACCGACGGTGGAGATAAACGAGACCCTATCTTTAAGGGTAGTGTCGGACGGCACCTTGGCTTTCTCTGGCAACGAACTTCACGAGCAAAAGAAATCCGGCTGGGTTCGCGGAAACGTTCGCGCATTGTGCGCAATTGCCACTCAGATTGCTTTGGAAAACGTGGCGGTGACGCACTACGCTTTGCGGACAATCAGCCTGCTGACGAGCGGAAAACATAGTCTGAAGCTGCGTTCGGAGATTATCCCGAAGGTAAAAAACAAACTCATAAGCATACCTAACTCCACATACAGCCAGCTTTGGCTGCAAAACATGACGTACAAGTACGACAAGGAGAAAGCCCTGTCTCCTTACGAAGCAAGGCTATGCAAGGTTGTAATGGGAAAGAATATCGACCTGTGGAACAATAACTGGCTGAAAAAAGAGCTGACGAAAGGTTTTCCGCAAAAAAGCGCAGTGAACAAGAAGAGGCTTGACGAACTAACGCCGGTAATCACCTTCCGCGAAAAATTTCTGTACAACGAAATTGAAATAGACAATATCAGCACGGCGGACGAACTCCTCGATTATATTTTGCAAGGGCATGAAGAGGGGAAGGCTGACTGACAGCTTTATTCCGAACAGTCCTGAAACGTATTTAGCGCAGAGAACGGCACGCACACAAGCCTCCTCTGCGTTAAATGCGTTATACTTCAGGTTTCCAATATATTTCTACAGGTTAACAACAAGCCTCTCAGCCATCGAAAGACAGCACACTGGAGGGGTGCTCTCCATTTTAGGCTACCCTGTCCTACTACTTTAAAATACTAGTCCTTCCTGTAAAACCATCTTTTTTTGTCTGAAACACGCACATATCATGTAAAAAGAACACTTTTGCATTTTTTATTAAATTATATTTTGTTTTCTGACATTTTTTTGTAAAATTTGTGAAAGAATGGGTTTGTACCATTCTGGACATATTAGAATTTAAGAAGCGTTATGCTTATCTTGTGAATTGGAAACCTAGGAAATTTTCAAAGTAACACGAGGAAAGGCATAGTGGTTCTCACGCTATATATTGGCGTGGGCTGCTATACCCACATTTCGTGTTACAGGTTTTCCTAGGACCTCCAATTCAGAACGTGGCATTGCAGTTCCACGCTTCTTTTGTATAATGGAGAAAGGTTTTCTGAGGGACTGTGGAGAACAGAAAGGAGAATTTTCATAAAAAAATTATTGATTAAATTAATTTGGGGTAGCTGGGGCTCTCCAACATCAATATTTAAGCCCCTATAACAATTAAAATGGATTTATCATGAAGAAAAAAGTAATTATTTCAAGTTTATTTATGAGTTTTGCACTATGCTTGGCTTTTGTTTTGTTCGATAACAATAATAGTAAAGAAAACTCGCAATCAAATCAGTTTAGTTGTCAAGCAGCACAGTCTTCTTATTTGCAATCTGGAGATATGCTTGCAAAAATAGACATGAATACTCAACTAATAAATTTCACATCTGAAGGTTCTACTGTTGAATATGGCCGTTCTACAGGTTGCTCTACTGGTTGTTCTGTAGGTTGTTCTGTAGGTTGTTCTGTAGGTTGTTCTGTAGGCTGTTCATCTGGTTGTTCATCTGGTTGTTCATCTGGTTGTAGATCTTGGTAATTTCAAACGAGGCTATGCCTAAACTTTAAGCATAGCCTCGTAAAAATCAAACGACAATGCAAAGCACAATAATTTATATATTCACATTCTGTTCTACTCTAATATATTTGTTGAATGGGTTTTGTTCTTTAGAATTATTTCTTACAAATATTTACGCATATTTGGGAATCGCTTTTTATATTTCCATTAGTAACAAAAATCTATTTAATGCTATACTTAGTATTATATGCACAATATTTTTAACAATTGAACCTTCTACAAGTTCTTTATTGGGTTTCGGTTGTTTATACTCCTCCTTAATACGCAAAGACTTTACTTTGGTCTTTGTCTTGTTTTGGATTGCCGATTTATTGAATCTTACACCAACAACATATTTAGGCATTTGTTCTTTGTTCTCAGTTTCGTTTATAGTCTCATTGTATCTCCGTAGAACAAATATATACCAACATACAATAATATTGTCTTGCCTTGTTATTACTATCACAACAATTGTGAACGTTGTTTATATGCCAACTATGCACATTGAAAAATACACAAAATCAATATATTCTCCAAGCGAAGTATTCAAAAGAATAACAAATTTAAATTATATCGAAAAAGAGAGTTTAAAAGAAAATGATAATATTATTAGGTCAAAATCTTTTTTCACTACAATAGATGATTCACACCCTGGCATTTGCATATTTGATGTAGACTATAATGGGGATAATAGTCTTGTCGATAAAAAAATATGGCAACAACCAACTCCTTGGCATAACAATTTATTTTTTGGAGACCAATACTATATTGAAGCTATTTTAAAAGATGGTGGACTATGGAGCAATAAAGGGATTTCCTTAAAAGAAGGAGATGGGGTTGTAAAACTGTCTTATCCGAAAAGTATTAAGGAATCATCTCCTTTGATTGTTAATCATAACGATTGTTTATACTTACACGATTCTGATTACACATCCTCTTATCTTGCAAATTACCAAAAGAACTTCATTCAAGAAATTACAAATAGTGGCATTCGTCCCATTTTAGTCCGATTACTAAATTTGTTATTACTAATTTGTTGTGTATTTTCCATTCTTGAATATAAAAAAGCGGCTATTTATACTATTAGTTTCTTTATTTTAATTTTATTCTTTCCGAACATAAGGCATCAAGAAGGAGAGATAAGAGTTATTGGCAAAATAGAAAACTCACATGAAAACAATAAATTAGATGGATGCATAAAAAAAATAGTTGAAGCTGGATATGACTTCATCATAGGTAAAAAAAACTGTAAAATATTGTTAGTTAAACAAGGCGAAAAGGCGACAATAGAAAACGAATACTTAGTTGTGGCAGAATCTGGTTCTAAAATAAAATATAATGACATGCTCATTACAATATCAGAAGAACCACTTGGCTACATTAACAATATAGAAGATGCCAGATTAATAAAAGTTTCTAATGGTAATACTTTTATGGGATATGCAAAAATCAATAATGTTTCATTTATAGCGACAGGAAGTCCTGCCAAAATATCATGGGGAGAATATATAAAATAACAACAATATTATTGTTTGTTACAATTATTTATATGACAAACTTATGGGCTATAGGATTGATAGTGTCTTTTATTTTTCCTTTGCTTTCACTTCCATTTAAGAAAAACACATGGGAGTTTCTTATTTGTCTGTTAATTGTAATGTCTATGGTTACTAAAACTTATGGTTTTACAATCTTTTTCACGTGTATATTGCTTATATACAGAGTATTAACAAATGATAGGCATGTTAACAAAAAGCCTTATTTTGTAATATTTCTAATAATGATGTTAGGTTCTTATAATTTTTACAATAATGCTTTTCCTATTATATATATATCCTTTTTGTTGACAGTTCCCATCCCTAGTGTAGAATTAAATAAAATTAGGAATAACACATCAAAAGCTTTAGTCATTCCTATTATGGTTGTTTTTATTCTTTCATATATTTACTCTTTTAATTTTCAAAAAAACAGTAATAATGTTGCATATCTTCACCATGGTGTTTGGGCTTTGGCTTCAGAAGCCTATGATTTAAACAATTTAAGAAACTCGACATCTTATTCTTATTCTGAATTTGTAAAATTACTACAAGCTGACACAATATCTAGCATCGAAAATATAAAGTCATATGATGAATTATGGATTGTAACTCCGACAACACCATTTTCTCAAAAAGAAATATCAGATATAAAAAAATGGGTTGCAAAAGGAGGTAGATTAGTATTAGTATCTGACCATACAGACTTATATGGACATGCTAGATGCGTTAATCAAATAGCAAATGAATTTAATGTAAACATTAATTATTCAGCAACTTTCCCTAATTATCAATCTCAAAAAACAAAAGATGCTTTCGGTAACTTCTGTAATATAAAAACAGGGACTAACGCTACAGGATTTATGTTTCCCTCTATAAGTGCATGGATGTGGGAAGAAGATGCTTATTATGCAAATGAAAATTTTTTTGGTCCACTTTCCCCTTCTAAAGATGACTCTTATGGGAACAAAATTTTGATGGGACATTTAAGTTACGGACTTGGTCAAATTTGTTTCCTTCAAGACAGTACTCCATTTGCAAATTTTTCTGTATATCAACCTCATGTTTTACGGGTTGCCAAGATTGCTAGAAGTATGTCTTTCTTAAGTAAAGTTTATGTTTTATTACCCTTATTACTAATTTGCATTATCATTCTATATGCGTTAAAAAAGGAAAAATGCGCTTTAATACTTTCCTTACTTCCTATATTGTTGTTTAGTTATTCATCCAAATCGAATTTCAATTTTGGTAACAATCCGCAAATATGGACAGGGGATCCCTCTTTTTTGGATGAAAGTGGCTGTCCTTACGCAAATATAGCAACAGCATATTCATTATCTAGTTTATCAGAAAGAAAACCTATTTGGGTTGACGATTTAGAACCAGAATCAAATGACGATGTAATTTGGGTAGATTCAACACCTCCTCTAAATAATAAGTGGAGATGGGTTCACGTTTCTGATACACATACACATATAGATACTTTCAATAGTAAATTCAATGATTTTTTTAAATTAATAAAAGCTCAGAATCCAAGCTCTGTTTCGAATCTAAGCTATAATTATATAAAAGCTAATAATATCGTATCAGATAATGTTATGAATGATTGGTGGTATAATGGAGGCATATCAGCACACAGAGCAAATAAATTCAAATCTTGGATTGCCTGGCTTAATCAAAACGATACACAAAAAGTTGACGATGAAATTCACTTTTCCGACTCTCTAGTAAATTCTATTGTACATATAGATAAAATGTCTCCTATAGAGTTGAAATTGCCATATCCAACAGCAACAGGTGATGTTTATTTAGGTTATGGAATTTCTGGATATTGTATTATAGACAGCGGAAAAGTGTCAATATTAGGTTTAAAAGAATATTCTGAGAATAGTTATTCTCCAAGAATTTGGGCTATAGAATATAAATAAATCGTATATCATGCAAAAGACAATACTTGAATTAAATGCTGAAGAAGTACGGCAATACTTCTTAAAATCTAGTAGGTTTTGTACTATAGAATTGCCTAAATATTTTGATTTTCAGAAATTATTAGATAATTTAGAAGCTGTTTAAATTTTTCTAAAATATTTTGTTAAGCATCAGAAAACAG
>CALGHE010000118.1 GCA_937915765.1 uncultured Bacteroidales bacterium
CTTGAACATGCGGTCGAGTTCCGCCTGCATCTTTTCCCATATCGCATAACCGTAAGGCTTAATTACCATACAGCCTCTTACCGCAGAGTTTTCTGCCAAATCTGCCTTGACAACCAAGTCGTTATACCATTGCGAATAACTTTCGCTACGTGGTGTTAATTCTTTTGCCATATTTTTTTTAGAATGTGTTATCTGAATTTGATTCGCAAAAGTACTAAAAAAGTCAGAAGTAACCTTTCCGCATTAAGAAAATTTGAAAAATAAAGTGATGATTTTCTTTGAGAGATATTGTAAAGCCGTAAAAACGTCAAGAGTTGTGAAATAAAAAAACGCAGACGTTTTTCGGTAACGTATGCGTGAACATGAGTGAGGACGATAACAAAAAATAGCTCCAAGGCTCTAAATTAGAACTTAGGAGCGTATTTTCTAAATAAATTAACTATTAGTAAATTAAAAAGGACCATAATTTGTTTTTTTTAAATGCTTTAATTTTTATGCTGCAAAGATATGTTATAAAACATAATTACGCAACATATTCGATGTTTTTTTTCAAAAAAAAGTGAAAAAAATGAGAGGGGCGACATTATTTTTGCGGTTAGAGTTTAAAATTGGTACTGCCGTTGCTTCTTTAATGAGGCGTGCAGATTTGTAAAGTAATGAGATTTTGCAAATTAAGAGTTGAAAGAGTGTGTTTTTTCATGTGAAATTTGTAGTTTTGCCAAACAAGTCAAATGCTATTCGATTTGTTGAGGTTCAGAGAGGGTGTTTGTGTTGTCCAATTTATGCAGAGGAACTTTTTTACAATATTATAGCGTCGGCAATTTAACACATAGATCCAACAATTTTACATTAATAAAAGTATGAAAAACACATTCAGTATCAAATCAAAAACTATTGCATTACTCATTTTATTCTGCAATTTTATCACCGCTTATCCGGTGGATGTAAATCTAAAATATTACCTATTCCACTCAAGCGGAATGGTGGTTTCGGCAACGTCCGGTTCTCCAAAGTTGGCAAACTTTGATGCAGGTCTGGCGCAGACTTTCCAGTTTGTGCAGTCCGGCTCTTATTACCTCATCAAAAATCAGTCAACCGGCAGAAACATTGCAAAAACAGGAACTTGGGACACCGAATTTTCCACCTCCACCGGCAATGTAGCCAAGTTTGCCATCGAAAGTTGCGGAGGAGAATATATCAAACTTAAATGCGCAGACAATAATCTATATTTAGGAACAGACGCCACGGATAACGGCAGCTCTTTATATTCAGACAAAAACGGAAAAGAGACCTTGCACTTTTGGTATTTGAGGGAAGCATCAAACAACGAAATCATCACAGATGGATTAGAGAATGCCATCGAAAGAGCCGAACAAAAATTGTCGCAAACAAAAGAGGGCAACAATGAGGGCGAATTTTCTACTGAGGTGCGAGACAACCTTCAGAAGGCAATTTCAGAAGCACAATCCGTCCTTCAAACCCCTATTACTCAATCAGATGTCATTGAGGCCACTCAGATTTTGACAAGTGCAACAAACGACTATATCTCTCAACGCAATTTGCCTTTCGTTGTCGGAGAAAAATATTACATCATGCACGCAAGCAATCGTTTCTTGGCCAACGTCAACAACTCCGTTCAGATAAAAAACCGAGATAATTCCACCGCGCAACAATTTGTGTTCGAAGAGGCTTCTAATGGAACGTATAGCATAAAAAATGTGCAGTCCGGCACCTATCTGACCTCATCAGGAGAGTACAGTGTAGCCTTTATGCAGGCACCCAATTCCAGCACAGCACGATTTAAAATAGCCTACGCGCCCAACGAAGATTTGTATGTCCGCTTTCAAGTGGCGGAAGACAATCAATTTATCGGAACAGACGGAACATCGGACGGCAAAGGTGTTTATAGCGACAAAAGTGGCAATGACGGAAAGCACTATTGGCACTTGATACGGGTGGATGCGCCCTCTAATCAACCATATACAAATTTCAGGAATGGTAGTTCTGCGCTACGATTAGGAATGAATTGGTATGACGAAGGAGGAAAGCACATCAACGTGCATGGAGGTTGTGTACTGTACGAAGACGGCACGTATTATTGGTTTGGAGAAAATTATCGCCCATCACCTGTAAAAAGCAACGGAATAGGCTGCTATACATCAAAAGATATGTATAATTGGAAATTTGAATGTATGGCATGGGAATGTCCTGAAGAACCTTTAAGAAGCGACTATCAAGACATGAATTACGGTCGCACCTTAGAGCGTCCCAAAGTGATGTATTGTCCCAACACAGGAAAGTATGTGATGTGGGTGCATTGGGAGAATGGTTCGGGCTATGCAGCATCAAGAGTCGCTATTCTTTGGGCAGACAAAATCACAGGTCCTTATAATTTTGTCAAGACTCAACGTCCGAGAGGTGATGAGCAACCCTCCGGCTCTCGCGACCAGACTTTAATGTTCGACCCCGACTACAATGTGGCGTACCACTTCGGTTCTGCTGAAGAGAACATGACAATGCACGGAACTCTGTTGCGAGACGATTATTTAGAGTTGACCAATACATGGGAAAGAATATTTGTCAAAAAACAGTATGAGGCTCCGGCCATTTTCAAATATCATAAACGATTTGTAGCCATCTCATCAGGCTGTACCGGCTGGGATCCCAACCCTGCACATAGCTCCTACTCGCAAATGCCGCTGTCGGGCTGGGAGGATAGCGGAAATCCATGCGTGGACGCTAACAACAAAACCACTTACTGCTCGCAAAGCAACTTTGTCTTTAAAGTGCCGAACAAATACGACGCCTACATCTACATGGGCGACCGTTGGAAGGGAGGTGACTATTTTAACGATGCAAACGTTGGAGAGTCTTGGCACATTTGGCTACCTATAGATATGCGCACAGGATACCCAATCATTCGCTTCTACTCAGAGTGGGATTTAAGTCTTTTCGACAAACTGAACCGCTATCGTAGAGTAGAAAATTTTGAAGAAGGGAAAGAATATCTTCTGCTCTCTAAAAACGCCAACAAGATTTTCTCATTGAAAGATGAAAAATTGCTATTAGCAGAAGATGACGAAAACATCAATCTCTCTTTCAGAATCACAACAGCAGATGGTTATTATGTCCTAACGGATGTTGCGAGCGGAAAAGTTTTGGACGGTACAGACGGAAAACTGACCTTGGCAGACTCTGTCGGCGGCTATGCGCAACAATGGAAAATTGTCTCATCCAACACATCTGACGGATACTACTACTTTTATCCGCGCAGCAACGAAAATGAAGCCATAACCAATTATAGCGCATCACCAACCTCAAACGGAATTGTAGGTTTAAACAAGGCTGAGAAGTTGCCGGCATGTCAGTTCGCATTCTGTTTCGACTCTAAAAAGCATAAATACCAAGCCATTAGCGACGAGTCGGACGGCAGCTATCAGAAGTGGATAGAAGCCAAAGGGTATAAGCAGGTAGAAACAGAAACTACGACTTGCGACAAAATCAAAAGCAATGATTCACCTCTTAGAATATACAATGTAGAGGACGGTATTACCATACATAGCGACATATCACAAACCATTTGTTTGACAGATGTGCAAGGAAGGGTTTTACATCATTTTTCGCTAAGAGGAGGATGTGCTGAGGCTATAAGTTTGGAAACCGGAGTTTACATAGTAAATGGCATAAAAGTTATAGTAGAGCCTTAAATAAAGATTTAAAACAACTTAAATAATTAAAAACCAAGATTTTATATTGTCTTGTTTACGAAAATTAACTAAATTCATTCAGTCGGACTGACGGAATTTACGTAAATTCATTCAATCACACTGACGGAATTAACGTAAATTCGTTCAGTCAGACTGATGGATTTTACGTAAATTCGTTCAATCAGACTGACGGAATTAACGTAAATTCGTTCAGTCAGACTGAAAAAAATTAGATTCTCTGCTAAAAAAACAGAAAAATATATTACATTTGCAGACAAACTAATAAGATAAACACATGACAATCGAGAGAGAACTTAAAGCCCAAGTAGTCAAGAGGATTAAACCACAAAAGGTAATGCTCATCTATGGACCACGCAGAGTAGGAAAAACACTTCTCCTTCGTGAAATATTTAATGAATTCGAAGGAAAAAAACTCCTGTTAAATGGCGAAAGTTCAGACACAGTTCGAATGCTCTCGGACAGATCCATAAGCAACTACAAACATCTGTTTGCAGACGTAAGTCTGCTTGCTATTGACGAAGCGCAGCACATCCCTGAAATTGGCATGAAGCTAAAACTTATGGTTGACGAAATTCCCGGTTTAGCAATAGTTGCAACCGGCTCCTCCTCTTTTGACCTACAGAATCAAGCAGGAGAGCCTTTGGTCGGAAGAAGCACACGCTTTATGCTCACCCCATTTTCCATCAAAGAAATAAACAAGCAGCAACCAACGTTCCAAACAATAACAAATATAGATCAATATCTTGTCTATGGATTCTATCCAGAGCTCATAAGCATTGATTCCGGAGCAGAACAAGCACGTTATCTTACGGAGATTGTTGACTCCTACCTTTTAAGAGACATTCTTGCAATTGACGGCGTGAAAAATGCGCAGAAGATGCATGACCTGCTAAGATTAGTTGCGTATCAAGTTGGAAGCGAAGTCTCTACAGATGAATTAGGCAAACAGCTCGGAGTTAGCCGAAACACAGCAGAGCGCTATCTCGATCTGCTGCAAAAAGTCTTTGTGTTATACAGATTAGGAGGCTACTCTAAGAACCTCCGCAAAGAGGTGGTCAAGTCGTCCAAATGGTACTTTCAAGACAACGGAATCAGAAACGCAGTACTGAACGATTTCCGTCCATTTGCAGACCGGTCAAGCGAAGAGAGAGGCGCATTGTGGGAAAACTTTATCATCGGAGAGAGGATGAAGCGGAAACACAACAATCTGTCCAATATAAATCTATACTTTTGGCGGACATACGACCAGCAGGAGATAGACCTCATAGAAGAAGATGGCGAAATCATCACAGCGTATGAGATAAAATCAGGGAAAAAGAACCCGAAGATACCAAAAGCATTCGCCAACGCCTATCCGGAGGCGGCGTACAACATCGTAAACAAAGATGTATTTTGGAATTATGTGGAGTGATAGAATCTTATATTAATATAAAACTTAAAATCATGTTAAACTTCATTTGTAATTTATTCGGATTGACATCTCAAGTATGTATAATGGATAGTCAAAGAAAGAAAATATGGTATAATATCGACAAGAAGACAAAGAGTGCGACCGTAATAAAAAGTCCTGAAAATGAGCAATATTCAGGTACAGTCACAATTCCGAATGAAATAATGTACAAGGATAAATTTTATATTGTGACGGGAATTGCAGACGATGCTTTCAGCAATTGCAGGAAGTTGGAACGCGTCACAATACCCAAAGGTGTGGAAATGATAAATAAGGCTCTTTTTGATTCTTATTCTTGCAAAGAACTTGTTACCATTGATGTGGATAGAGACAACAGCAATTATTGTTCGTATTTTGGTGTGTTATACAATAAATCAAAAACGGAATTGAAATGTTTTCCAAGAGGGAAAAAGGGAGAGTTTGTGATTCCTAACGGAGTGACAGAGATTTGTGACAGAGCTTTTGCTCATGCGGAATTAGAAAGCGTAATAATTCCATCAAGTGTGAAGAAGATTGGAAACCAAGCTTTTCTTTTGTGCGACAATTTGAGTCGTGTCAAAATTGCGAAGGGGGTTACAGAGATAGGAAATTATGCATTTGGATATTGTGATTCTTTAAAAAGTATAACAATACCAGAAAGTGTAACGAGTATCGGAGAAGCTTTTCTTTTTTGTAATGGTTTGACGAATATAGAAGTCGAAGAGAACAATTTGCATTATAGTTCTGAGAATGGTATTTTGTTTGACAAATTAAAAACTCATCTAATTTGTTTTCCTTTCGAAAGATTGAGTGAAAGTTATGAAATTCCAGAGGGGGTAAAGGTAATTGATAGTTATGCTTTTTCTGATAACAGCGATCTGACTAATGTAACTATGCCGGATAGCCTAATGAAAATTGGGAAGTCTGCTTTTGGGGGATGCGTAAAATTAAGAGACATTACGATACCCGCCAATGTAACGGAAATTGGAGATGAGGCATTTTTAGGTTGCTTTGATTTGACTTCTGTGACAAGTTTGAATATCGTTCCTCCAACAATATTTAAATTAAGTTTTGGTTATGATGAAGACATTAATATATACGTACCAGCCGAGAGTGTAGAAAAATACAAAGCCGCAGAGGGCTGGAGCAAGTTCAAGAATATCAAGGCGATACCTGCTAAGTGATTTAGATTATAACGCAGAGTAACAGGTTTCAAAGCACGTTCGATTTGCGAACGTGTTTTTTTGAAAAAAACGTTACCTTTGCAAGGAGAATAAAAAAAAGAAAATGAAAAAGCTTTTGTACTTAATTATTTGCTCTGTTCTGACAAGCTTCGGAGCTGCAGCATCTGACAAAGTTTGGAATGTGAACAGTGACGGAGATACCATCTGGTATGATATTAACAAGGAAACGAAAACAGCGGAAGTCTCAGAAAATAGGAGTTATTCAGGGTCAATTGTTATTCCGCAAGAGATTAAGGTCAAACGTAAAACATACCGAGTGACGGGCGTGTCACGTTATGCCTTCTTTTACTGCAATAAACTAAAAAGTGTGACTATGCCTTCCGGGCTTAGCAGTATTGGCTCATCGGCGTTTGCTGGTTGCCGCAATCTGGAGCAGCTGACAATACCAGAGAGCGTGACGAGTATTGGTGAGAAAGCTTTTGACGGGTGCAGCAGTTTGCGGAACATACAAGTGTCAGAAGCGAATCAAAACTATTGTTCTGTGGACGGTGCTTTGTACGATAAGTCAAAGGAGACACTTATCATGGTTTTTCAGAATGGAATCGGTAAATTTGTAATCCCTGAAAGTGTGACGACGATTGAAGATAACGCCTTCAAGGACTGCCAGAACCTGACAAATATTGTCATTCCGAATAGTGTGAAGAAGATTGGCAGATGGGCATTTGAAGGTTGTAAAAGTTTGACGAATGTTGTGATTCCTGAAGGTGTGACGGAAATTGAATATGCAGCATTTTCGGGTTGTCAGAGTTTGGCGAATATCTCGATTCCCGCGAGTGTGAAGCAAATCGGAGGAGATGTGTTAAAAGGTTGCGATAGGTTAGAAAGCATAAAAGTATCAGACGCAAATCCAAACTATTGTTCTGTAGATGGAGTTCTGTTTGACAAGTCAAAGAAGAACTTGATTGTGTATCCGAAAAAGAAAAAAGGCAAATTTGCAATTCCTGAAGGCATAACGGAGATTGATGAAACTATATTTTCAAATAGTGAAGGTTTGACCAGTGTCATAATTCCTAATAGTGTAAAGAAGATTGGCGAGAGAACGTTTGCTAATTGTAAAAATCTGAAAAGCGTAGTGATTCCGAATAGTGTCACGGAAATCGGTGGTGAAGCGTTTTCGGGTTGTGCCAGTTTGAGCAATATTGTCATCCCAAACAGAGTTAAGAAGATAGAGGACGGAACTTTTAATGGATGCCAAAATCTGACTGCCATTACGCTTCCTGATAGTGTTACCGAAATTGGCTCGAGGGCTTTTCGGTGGTGCTCAAATCTTTCTTCCATTACGCTTCCGAATAGTGTCACGACAATTGAAAGTGAAGCGTTTTCGGGTTGTGCCAGTTTGAGCAATATTGTCATCCCTAACAAGGTTAGGAAGATAGAAGACGGAACTTTTTACGAATGCAAAAATCTGACAAAAGTTACGATTCCTGATAGTGTTGCAGAAATTGGCGCGAAAGCTTTTGATGGGTGTCAAAATCTTACTTCGGTTACAATCCCTAGTAGGGTTAAATACATAGGAAATTCAGCTTTTGAAGGGTGCCGAAATCTGACAGGCATTACGATTCCAAATAGTGTAACAGTGATTGGTCGATACGCTTTCTATACATGCACAGGGTTGACAAGCGTGACCATTTCTGATAGTGTGACGTTGATTGGCGATTGTGCTTTTGCGCGATGCACGAGTTTGGAAAGCTTTAAAATTCCAAAGAGCGTAGGTGTGATTAATGAAGAGCTTTTTAAAGGATGCCAGAAACTGACCAGCATCACCATGCATGAAGGGATTGCGAAGATAGAAGAAGGCGCCTTCGGGGACTGCCAGAGCCTGACAAATATTGTCATTCCGAATAGTGTGACAGAAATGGGGGAACAGGTCTTTTCTGGTTGCCTTAAACTGAATAGTGTCACGCTCTCAAGCAACACAAAAAAAATAGAAAAAGAGACGTTTATGGATTGTGTTGGTCTGTCTAACATCACCATTCCTAATAGCGTGAAGAGCATAGGGAGAAAAGCGTTCTACAATTGTCGGAGTTTAAGAAGAGTTGCTATTCCGGACAGTGTGACGGAGATTGGCGAATATGCTTTTAAAGCATGTATCAGACTTGCAGGTGTTGATGTGGCTGAAAATAATCCAAGCTATTGTTCTGCAGATGGCGTGTTGTTTGATAAGTCCAAGAAGAAATTGATTTTATTCCCATGTGGGTGGAACGATGGGTCTTATGAAATACCGGACGGCGTGACGGAACTTGCAGAATCTGCGTTTGAGACTCATGGATTGGTAAGCCTTACAATACCTAAAAGCGTGACAAAGATGGAGGGCTCGTTAAACACGATAAAAATCAAAGAAATATAC
The DNA here is from genome assembly GCA_937915765.1 of uncultured Bacteroidales bacterium. GTDB lineage: Bacteria > Bacteroidota > Bacteroidia > Bacteroidales > Paludibacteraceae > RGIG9379. The sequence continues at coordinate 8,749 of CALGHE010000118.1, forward strand.
AATCTTTCCAATTGTCCTATGAAATTGTCTAAATATATTGATGTTTACACTTCAAAAACTGAAAAGAGCAAGCTGGAGACATTGGACGATTATATTTTTTATGTGTTAAATGACAGCACGATAGAACTGTTGAACTACAAAGGGAATGCGTCCTCTCTAACGCTTCCGAATAGGTACAAAGGCAAAAAATACAAGTTGGCAAATTATGCTTTTTACGGCAAAGATGTGGAGAATGTGACAATTCCGGGCGGCGTCACGGTGATTGGGGATGGTGTGTTTGCAGAATGTAAAGCTTTGAAAAATGTTGTGATGCAGGAGGGGGTTACGGAGATTGGATTGTTTACTTTTCAGGAGTGTTCTGCCTTGTCCACTGTGACAATTCCTAATAGTGTGAAAAATATTGAAGTTGGTGTTTTTGACAGGTGCGTCGGACTGACAAATATAACCGTGGGCAAAGGAAATTTGGAGTACAGTTCTTTAAACGGAGTGTTGTTCGACAAGAAGAAAACGATGTTGATTCTATATCCCAAAGCAAAAAAAGGAGCGTACAAAATACCTAATGGAGTGACAAGTATAGAGTCTGAAGCTTTCAAACAGAGTTCTGGTCTGACAAGTGTTACAATACCAGGTAGCTTGAAGAGAATTGAAGCTGGAGCCTTTGGAGCTTGTGTAGGATTAAAATCCGTTACAATTTCAGAAGGTGTGGAAGTGATAGACTACAAGGCGTTTTATGGGTGTGTCGGACTTGCCAGCGTCACGATCCCGAACAGTGTGTCGGTAATTGGCTCGAGCGCTTTTGAATATTGCAAAAGTTTGAAGAACATTACAATCCCTAATGGCACAAGTATTAGAGATGGAGCTTTCGCAGGCTGCAGAGGATTGAAAAGCATTACGGTCAAGAGCTTTAATCCGCCTAAAATATCGTGGAGCGCTTTTGAGAATGTAGATAAATCCACGCCTCTCTATGTCCCTGAACAAAGTGTGGAAAGATACAAGAATGCAGAGTATTGGGACTGGTTTACAAATATCCAGGGCAAGCCGATGGGTAAAGAGCCTGTAAAAGAAAAAGATGAGGAGGAAGATGAGGTGATGATAATGTCGATTGACGATTATTGATGAACGGGCAGCAGTCTGTTTGTTGCCTTAATTGGCTTGTTGGAGATAATTTTTTACTTTTGGCAGAGCAAAGATAACAATAAAAATTAGAAGTTGTGGAATTGAATAAGCAAGTAAATGAGCAGATAATCATATATAGTTCAGAGGATGGCCAGACGCAAGTGGATGTCCGTTTGGTGAATGAAACTGTGTGGCTGACACAGAGCCAAATAGCGGAGTTGTTTGGAACAAAACGACCTGCTATTACGAAGCATTTGAAAAACATTTACGATTCAAAAGAACTTGATGAGGGTAGCACATGTTCCATTTTGGAACATATGGGTAATTCAGGGAAACAAGCGTATAATACGAAATATTACAACTTGGATGCTATTTTATCAGTTGGTTATCGTGTAAATAGCAAGAATGCAACACAATTTCGCCAATGGGCAAACAAGGTTCTGAAGCAGTATCTCATCAACGGTTATGCTATCAACGAACGCATCCGCAAAGAACAGATAGGAGAGTTGCGCCAATTGGTGGGAATGCTTGGGCGTACAATCAAGAGCCAGCCGCTTTTGTCCAACGACGAGACAAATGCATTGTTTGAAGTGGTGACTGACTACACATACGCGCTTGATACGCTTGACAACTACGATTATGAACGTTTGACGATTGAAAAAACTACCAGTGAGGAGCCTTTCCGTGCTACATACGATAATGCGATGGAAGCCATCAATGGGTTGCGTGATAAGTTTGGAGGTTCTGCCTTGTTTGGCAATGAGAAAGATGATTCCTTTAAAAGTTCCATCGGACAGATTTATCAGACTTTCGGAGGAGAGGAACTCTATCCCAGTGTGGAGGAGAAGGCCGCCATGTTGCTTTACCTCGTGACAAAGAACCACTCGTTTAGTGATGGCAACAAGCGTATAGCTGCCACATTGTTCCTTTGGTTTCTAAATGGCAACCGTATCTTGTACCATCCGGATGGAAGCAAGCGTATTGCTGACAGCACACTGGTGGCACTTACGTTGATGATAGCAGAAAGCAAGACAGAGGAGAAGGATGTCATGATAAAAGTAGTGGTGAATTTGATAAATAAGAACAATGATTAATTTATAAAAGTTACTTTATTTTCAAAGCACGTCCGCAGAAATATCAATAAATTTGCATGTCATACTAAAAAAAACAAAGAAAATGAAAAAGCTTTTATTCATAACTATTCCCAATACCACCTGACGTCAAAAGAGAGTTATTTGTTAAAGTTGACAAATCCATCCCTCTCTACGTCTCTGCAGAAAGTGTGGAGAAATACAAAGCCGCAGAGGGTTGGAACGAGTTCAAAAACATTATGGCGATACCTTCCAAATTATGATTGATGTTTTGGAAACAGATTTTGATGTGCCGAGCGTGGTAATTTGAAAATTTGTTATTAACTTTGCACCCTCAAAATATAAAATAGGTAGAATGCAGAAAATCAGGAATGTAGCAATTATTGCTCATGTGGACCACGGAAAGACTACGCTGGTCGATAAGATGCTTTTGGCAGGTCAGCTTTTCAAAGATCATGAAAAGCCAGGTGAGTTGATTCTCGACAATAATGACCTGGAACGTGAACGTGGTATAACTATCGTTTCTAAAAATGTCTCTATCAGATATAAAGACTATAAAATAAATATTATAGATACTCCGGGACACGCCGACTTCGGTGGCGAGGTGGAGCGTGTGCTTAATATGGCAGACGGCGTGATTCTGCTCGTTGATGCGTTCGAAGGCCCGATGCCGCAGACGCGCTTCGTGTTGCAGAAGGCCATTCAGATTGGTCTGAAGCCTATCGTTGTCATCAATAAGGTTGACAAACCAAACTGTCGTCCGGACGAGGTGCAGGAGGAGGTCTTCGACCTTATGTTCAGCCTTGACGCAACTGAAGAGCAGCTTGATTTCCCTACGGTTTACGGCTCGGCTAAGAACAACTGGATGTCTGACGACTGGAAGAAGCCTCGCGAAAACGACATCACTCCAATCTTGGACGCTATAATCGAGCATATTCCGGAACCTGAATACAGAAAGGGTACACCTCAGATGCTTGTGACTTCGCTCGACTTCTCTTCGTACGTGGGACGTATCGCCATTGGCAGAATACATCGAGGCGAGTTGCGCGAGAATCAGGATGTGGCTTTGGTCAAGAGAGATGGCTCTATAATCAAGTCGCGCATTAAGGAGTTGCACGTGTTTGAGGGCTTCGGACGCGCTAAGGTGCAGGAGGCTGGCTGCGGCGAAATTTGCGCGCTTGTGGGTATCGAAGGCTTTGAAATCGGAGACTCAATCTGTGACATAGAAAATCCGGAGCCGCTTGACCCTATTGCGATCGACGAGCCTACCATGAGTATGGTCTTCTCTATAAATGACTCTCCGTTCTTCGGGCAGGACGGCAAGTATGTGACATCGCGTCACATTAATGACCGTCTGATAAAGGAGCTTGACAGAAACTTGGCGCTCCGTGTGCAGAAGTCGCCGGATGCCGATATATGGAGCGTGTTTGGCCGCGGTGTGCTGCACTTGTCTGTCCTTATCGAGACGATGCGCCGTGAGGGTTATGAGCTTCAGGTCGGTCAGCCACAGGTTATCTTCAAGGAGATTGACGGAGTGAAGTGCGAGCCTATCGAACAGCTCTCTATCAACTTGCCTGAAGAGTGTTCCGGAAAGGTTATCGAGATGGTGGCCGTGAGAAAAGGCGAGATGGTCTCTATGGAACGCAAAGGCGAACGTGTGCATCTTGAGTTTCAGATTCCTTCGCGCGGTATAATCGGACTGAGAACAAACGTGCTTACTGCAACAGCCGGCGAGGCGGTTATGGCGCACAGATTCCTTGAATATCAGCCATATAAGGGAGATATAGAAAAACGTGCGAATGGCTCTATCATCGCTATGGAGAGCGGTACTGCGTATGCGTATGCGATAGACAAATTGCAGGACAGAGGCAAGTTCTTCATCTATCCGCAGGAGGAGGTATATGCAGGGCAGGTTGTGGGAGAGCACGCTAAGGAGGGCGACCTTGTGGTGAATGTCACTAAGTCAAAGAAACTGACTAACATGCGTGCGTCGGGAGCTGACGACAAGGCGAAAATCATTCCGCCGATAGTGTTCAGCCTTGAAGAGGCTTTGGAATATATCAAGGAGGACGAATATGTGGAAATCACTCCTAACAATATGCGTCTTCGCAAAATAATTTTGGACGAAACGGAAAGAAAGCGCGCCAACAAGAAATAATTGCGCTTTTATCTGATTCGTGATTTCGCAGAAAGAATGTCCATTATTGCAAATGTGGCGAATTATCATTCAAAAAGAGAACTTAACGGTTCTCTTTTTTGTTTTTGCGAATGATAATGTTATATTTGTGAGATTTTAGTTCAAAATAGATTTTTTATGGAAAACATGATAGAATTTTTAAAGACAAGGCGTAGCATAAGGAAGTTTCAGGACCGTCCGGTGGAAGAGGAGAAGATTGAAGCGCTTATGAAAGCGGCACTGCTTGCCCCGTCTTCCAAGAGCAGCCGTCCGTGGCACTTTGTTGTGGTTGACGATAAGGAGAAGTTGCAGAAGATGGCCGAAAGCCGTGAGATGGGAAGCCAGTTTTTGAGCGGAGCGCCGCTCGCTGTGCTGGTCCTTGCTGAAGAGAAAAAAAGCAATGTGTGGGTGGAAGACTGCTCAATTGCGGCGTTGCTGATACAGCTTGCGGCTCACGACCTTGGGCTTGGCTCTTGCTGGGTGCAGGTGCGCAACCGCATAAAAGAGGAGGGCGTATCTACAGAAAACTTCCTGAAGGAGGTTTTTGAGGTTCCGGAAGGAATGAAGATGGAGTGTATCATCGGAATAGGTTATAAAGATGAGGAAAAACGTCCGGTTGATGAAGCTAAGTTACTGATGGACAGAGTGCATAGAAATAAATTTTAATCAAGAAAGAGACTGATATGGAAACTTCCAATAAAAAAGCGTGGGGTATTGTGCTTATCCTGTTTGGAGTGATATTTTTCCTCAAGACAGTAGGGCTTTTTGGTGAAAACTGTGAACTGTACAACATAAAGAATTTCCCGGTTTACGCAGGGCTGGTTTTCCTTGCCACAAGGAATTTCAAAGTTGGAGTTTTGCTGTGCGGAATCGGAGCGCTTTTGCGTCTTGACCAGATAATTGAGCTTACCAAAGATATGTCTCAGTTTATATGGCCTTTGCTTCTTGTGCTGGCTGGCGCGTTGCTGTTCTTTAGCAAAAACAATAAAAACGAAAGCAAGTATAATCAAACGCATCTTCTGTGTTTATATAATCATATCCCCATGAATGTTTTGTGTTTATTTCATAAAGCGCTAATTTAGGTTGATTATATAAAGCAGAATTTATAAGCTTTATTACCTTGTCAGGTTCTACATAAAGAACGTCTGGGTTCAGAAGATACTTCGTGTAAGCACAATACGTATCTTCAGAATTTGCATATTGCAACAAGT
>CALGHE010000119.1 GCA_937915765.1 uncultured Bacteroidales bacterium
AATCAGTGGAAGGTGAGCAACGATGTGGAGTCTGTCTCTGTTGGTTTCTACGATTCTGACGGAACGACAGATCTGGATAAGCCTGCTCAGGTTGGCGTGTCAGGAACGTACTTCGTGCGCGGTTATTTCGCAGTGCCGGGCACTGCCGAAGAGTGCTCTTCTGAGCTTGTCTCCATAAAGGTGCAGATTGACACGCTTAATGATGTCTCGATAGATGGTAGCTTGAGCGTCTGCCCTAATACGACGGTGTCGCTCAAGCCTGTTGTGGGTGAAAATAATAATCCGGTTTCGTTCGAATGGACGCCTGCCGGTGTTGTTAACGGCGATGATTATACTTCCGAAGTATTGGCTGGACCTGCTGGCGAAGAGTATCTGTTTGAACTTGTGGCTACGGCTGGAGCTTGCACGGAAAGGGCTAAGCATACGGTTGTGATTGGAGATGGCGAGGTGTCCGGTTCTATAACTGTTTCTGAAGATGATAACAGCGAGCTTGACGGACTGAAACTCTCTGTGTCGAGCAAGAACCTTGAGGTCTTCAGCTGTGGAGGCGAGGTCACCTTGACTGCAGAATTGGTTAGCACTGAGAATGATTTTGTATGGAAAGATTCTAAGGGCAATGTAGTTGGCTCTGGAACTTCTGTTGTGGTGACTCCGGAAGTGGGCGCAAACGTTTATACTGTGGAATATACTAACGAGTGCAAGACGAGCGTCTCTATAAAGGTAACTTCAATTCCTCTTTCTGTAACTCATACTAATACTGATTTGGAAATTTGCGAAGATGTTAAGTTCTCTGCTGAGCTGGATATTGACTGTGATGAAAATCCGTCTATAGTTTGGAAAAAGGATGGAGAGGTGATTGACGTGAACGGCGCTTCGCTTGTGTTTAATAAGGCTAAGGCTTCTGACAGCGGACTTTATTCTTACGTATTGACTAACCGAGGCTGTTCTGCGAGCGGCGAACTTGAGGCTCCGCTGAAGGTGAAGCCGTTTATAGTGGCGGAAGAGATTGGCGAGCATATCGTGATTCGTGAAGAGAGTCTGACTTTGTCTGTCAAGATGACAACGCCAGAGTCTTACCCGGCTAATATAGTGTGGAAGGATGGCGGCGTTGAGGTCGCTTCTGGCTCTGATTACACTTTTGTGGCTATGAAGGACCGTGACTTTACGGTTGAGCTTTCTGACCCGGATTATTGTTCTGCAGAAATTTCCGGCAAGGTTTTGGTTGATGCTAAATTGAGCCTGAATGTCTCTCTTGAGGATTCTATATGTGTGGGCGAATCGGCTAAGCTCATGATTGACACAACTGGAACTGGCAAGTTTATTGATAAGTCTAAGATGAAGTTGACGGTGATGGAGGTTTCTGATGGAGCGGAACGTCCTATGCAGCTGTCTGCTTCGTCCGATGGCGAACTTTACGTTGCTGTGACTCCGGTTGCGAGCGCTGAATATGTGGTTACTTACGTCTATCGAGAAGGTGAGGATAATGAGCAGGTTATTTTGGTGAAGGCTGATCTGTTTGTCGCTCCGGCTGTCGAGATTGTTGTGCCTGATGATGTGCGCGTCTGCTCCGGCGATGAGGCGGAAATTGCGCTGAGCAAGGTTTATCCGGACGGCACTGTTGTTGAGTGGTCTGACGATGTTTCTATAAAGAGTGTTGCGGAAGACGGAGCTTCGGCGGTTGTCGCGCCTGTGTTTGATGGGGCGACTGATGTTAAGTCTGTCTATACTTATACGCTGACTGGCAAGTACAAGTTCTGTCAGCCTAAGGAGTTTGAGGTTAAGGTGATTGTGGATAAGCCGCTCGAAGGCAAAATCGAGGCTCCGGAGGCTGTTTGCGAAGGTTCGTCGTTGACTATCGACGCAAGTTCTTATGCGGCAGAGGCTTACGTGTGGTCTTCTGATGCTCTGGAGACCGAAAAACTGTCGTCAAAGATTTCTGTGACTCCTGCCGAGACTGCCACGTTTGAACTCTCTATGGAGCGCGGGCTTTGCAAGGCTACAGACAGGGTGGAGGTTCTGGTCAATTCTAAGCCGGTGATTCTTTCTGTCGATTCTGTCGGATACAGAGATGTGGAGATTGAGCTTGACCCCTCTTTGGGTACTGCGCCTTTCTTGTTCGCAGTTGATGTGACGGAGCCTGACAATAATGCGCGAAAGACCGACTTGGCGTATGCTCCGCATGTGGCTAAGGTCATTGACGCTGCGGGTTGCGAGGCTGTGATGGATTTCGTTGTTGTGCCTCCGGCTATAAATCCTCCTGTAATGTTCTCGCCTAATGGCGATGG
>CALGHE010000120.1 GCA_937915765.1 uncultured Bacteroidales bacterium
TTTGGCTCGGAGGCTTGGCATTGAACATTTTGTGTTTGACTGCAGAGATCTGTTCCGCCGTGAAATTGTTGATTACTTTGTCAGCGAGTATATGTCAGGCCGCACTCCTGTGCCTTGCGTGCGGTGTAACAATTTGCTAAAATGGCCGCTGCTGAAGGATTTGGCAGACGAAAGAGGCATTGAGCTTATAGCCACCGGACACTATGCGAAGTTGGATAAAATTGATGGTCTCACATATATTCGCGAAGGTTTGGACAGAGATAAGGATCAGTCTTTCTTCTTGTGGGGGCTGAAGCAGGATGTTCTGGACCGAATGATACTGCCTCTCGGAGGCTTTTCTAAAAACGAAGTCAGAGAGTTTGCGCGAGCCCGTGGTTTTGCGCGTGTGGCGGATAAAAAGGATAGCGTGGGGGTCTGTTTTTGTCAAGATGATTACAGACCGTTTTTGCAGAAAAGGATGCGAGGCTCCAGCTTGATAAGGCAAGGCAGCTTTATCGACAGCAGAGGCGCTTTTTTGGGAAGGCACAAGGGTTATCCCTTTTACACTGTGGGGCAAAGGCGCGGACTTGGCGTGAATTTTGCTGTTCCTATGTTCGTTAAGGAGATTGTGCCGCAAGATAATATTGTGGTTCTTGCAACGGAAGATGAGCTTTATAAAGAGGATATGCTCCTGACTGAATGGAATGTGACGAATCAGAAGGTGGTTTTTGATTCGGAGCGTGTCAGGGTCAAAATAAGGTATAAAAAGCAGCATGATTACGGAAAGGTCTCTTTGTTGGACGACGGGCGGCTGAAGGTGATTTTTGAAAGGCCGGTTTCGGCTGTTGCTCCGGGGCAGGCAGCTTGCTTTTATGTAGGCGACAGGGTTGTGGGCGGTGGAATCATTGTGTAGTCTGGTTCGTCTGCGTTAATGTTTTAGATATTTGGTCATGGCAGGCTTGGTCTTCATGGCGTTAGTTTAATTAAAAAAAATAGCATTTTTGCATCTTATGAAGTTGGTTAATTTATTAAGGGCTTTATATGTTTGTGCGTCAGTTTGTATTCTGGCTTTGTTGGGGGCTTGCGCCAATATGGCTCAAGGGCCGACAGGCGGGCTCAGGGACTCTTTGCCTCCTGTGTACAAAACAAGCAATCCATTGCCGAACTCTTTGAATTTCAAAGGTGACAAAGTCGAAATTGAATTTGACGAATATGTGCAGCTGAAGGACGGTTTTGAAAAAATTGTGGTCTCTCCGCCTACTAAGTCGCCTTTTGTTGCAAAAGCCGTAGGCAAAAAGGTGGTTGTTGAGTTTCGCGACACGCTGATGGCTAACACTACTTATACTGTGGATTTTTCAAACAGCATCGTTGATAACAACGAGTCCAATCCGTTTAACGAATATTTCTTCAGCTTTTCAACTGGTGATGTTTTGGACTCGCTGTCAATGTCCGGCTATCTGCTTAATGCCAAAGATTTGTCGCCGGCTGCGGGTGTCTATGTCGGAGCTTACAAGCAGCACGACGACTCCGTGTTTGTCACAAAGGCTTTTGACAGAATCGCAAAGACCGACGAGAACGGACGTTTTACGCTTCGCAACCTTGAGCCACTGCCCTACAGGGTCTTCGCTTTGAATGATGTCAATTCAAACTACTATTTTGACCAGCCGGGGGAGTCCGTCGCGTTTCTGGACTCCGTCTTTACGCCGGTGATGATAGAGAATGTGCGATTTGATACGATTTACAAGGATTCAGTGACCATAGACACGATAAAAAGTGTGCGTTCTGTCAAGTATCTGCCGGATTCGATAATCCTGCAGTTATTCGAGGAGGAAATAGTCCGCCAGTCTTTCAAAAAGGCGGAATTTACGTCGGAAACCACCGTTGAACTATATTTTGAGAATTACGAAAAGCAGGTGCCTGAGATTAATCCTGTTAACTTTGTCTCGGACAACTGGGCTGTCGTTGAGCCGTCTTTCACAACTGACACTATAAAAATTTGGCTAAGGGATTCTAATGTGGTGAAACTTGACACGTTGCGCTTTGAACTTGTTTATCAGAAAACAGATTCGGCTTCAAATTTTGTGGAGGCAAGAGACACGGTTCAACTTATCCAAAATAGAAAGAAGGCAAAAAGGAGAGACGACAAGAAGCAGACTTTCCTTACTTGTTCCAGCAGCAAGAGTGTGGAGGTGTATAACTTGCCTCGCATAGAGTGGAGCGCTCCGGTTGATTTTGTTCAGGACTCTGTCGTGAAGGTTGAGGTGCAGAAGGATACCCTTTGGGAGAAGGTAGATTTCAGGCTTGTGGCGGACTCTGCTGTAAACGCAAGGTCTTATCTGCTTGAGGCGGAATGGGAGGTGGGCGCTAGTTACAGGCTGCATATAGATTCGGCCTCGGTCACTGATATATATGGCAATTGCAACGATAAGACTGAACTTAAATTTCGCATAAAAAACAAAGAAGAGTATTCGACTTTGAAGTTTAAGGTTCAGGGTGTTGCGGATAGCGCTTTTGTGGAGCTTCTCAACGCTAAAGAGCAGGTAAAGCGCGTGGAAAAACTTAGGAACGGAGAGGTGTTTTTCAAAAATGTGCATCCGGGAGAGTATTATGCGCGTCTTGTGGTTGACTCTGATAATGATGGCTTATGGACAACTGGCAAGTACATTGAAAATCGTAAGCCGGAACAGGTTTATTATTTCAGCAAAACTCTGAAATTGAGAGCAAACTGGGACGTTGAGGAGGACTGGGACGTGAAGGAAAAGAATGTACTAAACCAGCGCCCTTCCGGTCTGGATGCGAAAAAGAAGAAAGGCAAGAGATGATGACTGGTTCTGTGGCTTATTTCTCCTCTGCTTACCTTGCTCCGGTGGCGTATTGGAAGGCTTTCCTTGCTTGCAAGGAGGCGTGTCTTGATTTGAACGAACATTATGTGAAGCAGACTTACCGCAACCGTTGCAGGATAATGACCGCCAATGGTGTTATGGACCTTGCTATTCCGGTTTTGCGGACAGGCAAGGTTGCTATGAGGGATGTGCGTGTGTCTTATACTGTGGACTGGCAGAAGCAGCACTGGAGGGCTATCGAGGCGGCCTATAACTCAACGCCGTTCTTTGAGTATTACAGGGACGATTTTGAGCCGATATATTCTAAAAAGGAGACGTTTCTGGTTGATGTTAATTGCAAGTTGGCGGAGGTTGTGGCAGGACTGCTTCAGATAGACAAACGGATGTCTTTGATTCCGGAGTACAAGGCTGAGTTCAAGGTTGGCGAACTTGACTTGAGAAGTCTTTTCTCCCCTAAAAAAGTGTCCGAAGAGAGCGTGCAGACTTACTATCAGGTTTTTAGTGACAGGTTTGGGTTTGTGCCTAATTTGAGTATAGTTGATTTGTTGTTTAATATGGGTCCGGAGTCAATCTTTGTGTTGATGCCGAATCTTTTGAAATAGTGATTGTTATGGAGATGGAATATAGTTTTGACACATTGCGCCCGTATCGGGATGAGGAGGTCAGAGACGCCTTTTTGCGAGTGACCAAGGAACCGGAGTTTAAGACTGTTATGAAATATCTGTTTCAGGATAAGGCTGACGATATGATTGAGTTCTTTTTGACTCTGAACAGCGTTTATGATTTTCAAAGCAAGGTTATCGCCCCGTTCTTGTTGGATTTGTCGAAAAAGACAATGGACAGCTTGACAATATCAGGACTTGATAATCTGAAAGGTGATAAAAAGTATCTGATAATGTCTAACCATAGGGATATTGTGGGCGATGCGGCGATTCTGAACACTCTGATGATAACAAATGGGTTCGACACGGCAGAGAACGCAATCGGCGATAATCTTTGCTCCAGGCCTTGGATCACGGAAATGATGAAGCTCAACAAAAACTTTATAGTGAAGAGAAGCGGAACTAAGAGAGAAATTTTTGAAGCCTCAAAATTGCTCTCCTCTTATATTCGTGAAAACATTGTGAAGAAGAACAATTCTATATGGATAGCGCAGCGCGAGGGCAGAGCCAAGGATGCTGACGACCGTACGCAGGAGAGCCTTCTGAAGATGTTCAGCATGAGCAGCGGAAGTGACCTGAAGCAGGGCTTTCTTGAACTGAATATACTCCCTGTAAGCATCAGTTACGAGTATGACGCTTGCGATTATCTGAAAGCCAAAGAGTTTCAGCAGAAACGTGATGACGCTAATTTCAAAAAAAGCAAGGAGGATGATGTGCTGAATATGCAGGTGGGTCTGACCGGATATAAGGGCAGAGTGCATTACGAAGTTATGCCTGATATAAATGGTATTCTGCAGAATGAAATTTCGGACAATGATGACAGAACGGCTATTGTGGAAAAGGTGGCTGTTGTTATCGACAAGTGTATTCATGCAAATTATCAGATTTATCCGGGTAATTATGTGGCGCTCGACTTGCTGGAAGGGCGTGATGTGTGTTGCTCTGAAAATTACACGGCTGAGGAAAAAGAGCGTTTTGTAAATTATCTGAACGGACAGATAGGCAAAATTGATCTGGTGAATAAGGATACGGATTTTCTTAAGACTAAAATCTTGGAAATGTACGCTAATCCGCTGAAAAATTATATAGTGGCAAGAGACCTGAAATAATCGGGTTTCTGCCTTTGTTTACGTTTTTAACTGTTTTTGTATGATTGATGGTAATATGGAGGCCGCTTCCATAAAGCACTGGGCTGAAGAGGACCGGCCAAGGGAGAAACTTCTGAATAAAGGGACGGAGGCTTTGTCTAATGCGGAACTTCTTGCAATCCTGATCGGGTCCGGCTCGCGGAAGGAGAGCGCTGTGGATTTGTGTAAGCGCATATTGGAGTCTGTTGGCAACAGCCTGGATGTGCTTGGACGAAAGACGGTGCTGGATTATATGCAGTTCAACGGAATTGGCGAGGCTAAGGCTCTTACCATTGTGGCTGCGATGGAGCTTGGTCGGCGGAGGAAGCTTTCTGAGGTGCAGAACGTGAAGCAGATAAAGGCAAGCTGCGACATATTTGACATAATGCAGCCTGTTTTGGCAGACCTGGAGCATGAGGAGATTTGGGCGATATATATGAACAGAGCGAACAGAGTTCTGAATAAACGGCTTATTTCTAGCGGCGGACTGGTTTCGTCTGTGTTCGACGTGCGAATAGTGATTCGTCATGCTATCTTGATGAACGCCACTGTCTTGGCTTTGTGTCATAATCATCCGTCAGGAAATGCTAAGCCGAGCCATTCGGACAAAATGATAACTGATATGCTGAAGAAGGCTTGCGGTTATTTCGATATATCTTTTATTGATCATCTAATTGTTGCGGGAAACAATTTTTACAGTTTCTCTGACGCTGGCGAATTATAGTTTATGGTTTATATTTATTCTGAACATATAACGGAGCGCCTCAGGTATGTGTGCGGACATATATTCGGCTCTGTGCTTGGGATTGGCTACGAGCTTGGGAGCAACGTGCCTCAGGATGACGGTGTGGTTGTCATTAATTATTCTGATAACGAGGATGTCCGTAGCTCGGTTCGTGTAGTGCCGTGCGGTCTGTTAGAGGAGTCCGGAGTAAGGGAGGTTGTGCCTGATGTGTTTTATTCTCAGGGTGTGTTGGCTTTTTTCAGGACTGGAGGCGATTTTGAGTTTGACGTTTTTTCTGCAACGTTCTATATGATAAGCCGTTATGAAGAGTATAATGTCTCAAAACTTGATAAGCACGGCAGGTTTATGGAACAGGATAGTCTGATGTGCAGAAATGGAGTGGTAGAGATGCCTGTGGTTGACCTTTGGCTCTTGCGTTTGAAGGGCCTTTTGGCTGAGCGATTGCCTTCTATGACTTTTGCGGAACGTAAATTCACCTATCTCAAAACTATCGACGTGGATAATGTATTTGCATTCAGGCACAAAGGTGTTCTGCTCAACGGGGCTAAGTTGGCTTTAGATTTAGCTAAGGGCAGAAAGGAGGCGTTTAGACTTAGGCTTAAGTCTGTTTTCAGACAGAGGCAAGATCCTTATTTTAATTTGGAGGAAGTGGCCCAAATGCATGATAATCACAAAGATACAACCTTGTTTTTTTTCCACTCAGGCGGATATGGCAAGTTTGACAAAAAAGTGATTGTGCCAAGTCTTTCATACAGGCGTGTCCGCGCAAATATTGCAAAGGATTTCAAAGTGGGGCTTCATCCGTCGCATAGGTCGGCGTTTAAGGAATGGCTCTTCTCTTTGGAAAAAAAAGTGCTGGAGAATGTTATCGGAGAGAGCGTTGTGCGATGCAGATTCCATTATTTAAGATGCAGATTTCCTGAGAGTTATAAAATGCTTGAAAGAATAGGTGTCAAAGAGGATTATTCGCTGGGCTTTTCAAATACTCCAGGTTTTAGGGCAGGAACGTCGTATCCGTTCTTTTTTTATGACCTGACGGAGGAACGGCAGACAGACTTGAAGATTTTCCCGCTGGTGGTGATGGATAAAACTTTGCGGTCTAATTTAAATCTGAATACGGACGATGCGTTCGAACGCATTAAACGTTTGGCGGAAGAGGTTAAGCGTGTTAACGGTGTCTTTGTGACCCTCTTTCATAACGAAAACCTCACTGACGAAGAGTATTTCGGGTGGAAGGGCTGGAAGGATATGTACAAAAAGGTTTTGCTCCAGATTACGTCTGATAATTAGCCTGCCCGCAGCCTTGTCAAAATCAAAAATTGTACTACCTTTGCAGCAGATTAACACAACAAAAAAAGTATTATGTGCATACCTGGAACGGCGCTCAGCCGCTACATAAATTT
>CALGHE010000121.1 GCA_937915765.1 uncultured Bacteroidales bacterium
GTATAATCCACAATATTTACCCGGATTTTCCAGAATCACTTCCTTGAACACAAACGGTCCCATCGGACTGTCACTTGTCATGTAACAGATCTGCGCGTTAGACATAGGGTCGTTCTTGCAGTTCCAGTTAGAGCAGTAGCTGTACAAGTACTTGTCACCAACCTTGTTCGCACCCGCATCCTCAAAGAGGTAAGGCGGATTGATAGCCACCGGACTACCGTCGAGCGAAATATAGTCTTTACCCAGTTTAACCACTCTTGCCGTACCGGGGTCAGCAGCCTTTCCTTCCGGCACGCCACCTCCGAAGTACAGGTAAGCCGTGCCATCGTCGTCCATAAGTACAGCCGGGTCAAAGAGCCAATTCACAGTAGAGCAAGTTGGCGTGCTTCTCGACACAAGCTCCTTTCCAATCGGATCAGTCCAAGGGCCATAAGGAGTATCACTTGTGACCACCCCGATTCCGCTACCATTGTTTGCGAAATACAAGAAGAACTTATCCTTTCCGTCCACCTTCGCATGCATTGCCGACGGAGCCCAAGAGCAAGTTGCCCATTTAGCAGCTCCGGCACTATTGTTTCGCCCTGCAATATTCATGCTGCCATGGTCAGTCCAATTGACCATATCTTTAGACGAGATGCAGTTGATGGTATTAATTTTACCATAACTGTTTGTCGTCAAGTTACCATTCGCGTCATACTCATAGACATCATTAGTCATATATACAAAGACCTCGTCGTTATATACCATTGCGTACGGGTCAGCACCAAAACGCTGCGTCATGAGCGTGTTATGGTTGCTCTGGTCCTTATAGCCCTTAGTCAGAGCCACCCCGTCAAAAGCCTTGCTCGGGTCGTCTGTTGTCTCAGGCTGTTCCGGCTCCACCACCTCACCGCCTCCAGCAGAAGCCTTTCCTACGAAAGTGGTCGTGCTTTGCGGCTCAAGAGTGATTTGAAATGAGCCGTCTGCCGCAGCCACGTCACTGCCCTTAGCCAAGTTCTTCGAGCCGGAAGTGACATAAGGAGTCCAGCTTTTCACCTTAGTGCCAGGCACAGAGAATGTCAGCGTTTTAGAAACCGTGCTCCTGTTCACCGCCACAATCACAACATCGTCGTTCTTCTTGTAAGCAGAGACATACACGTTGTAAGTAGGGTTGCTGTCAGCCGCCACTCTCACGTATCCCGGACGCACAAACTTAGAGTACTGCGCCATGCAGTAACCACGCTTGCTAATTTTGCCATCTTCCTTTATAGGGCCATAATGACGACGAATATACCACCACACATAAGCGTTGAAATTCCCCTCCACCATAGCTCGGTGAATCTCGTAAGAGACGTCAAGCGCAAGCGGCCAAAGGTCTGCAGTGACCTGATCGGTTGTGCTGGTCTCGCTCGTAGTGTAATGCTCCGTCATCCAGCGTTCTTTATCCGCAGCCTTCTGGTCTGCAAGCGGATACTGAAAGAAGGAGTTCGGCGTATTAGCGTCACTCGCATAAAAGTGAGTTCCAATAATGTCAATGTTCTTCAGAGCATTCGCGTCGTTAAGTATTTTGTCATAATACCCTTTAGAGTAGGCGAATGACTCGGCGGTAATCACCTTCGCACCGTTTTTGCGAAGCTGCCCCGCATAATTTTTTGTATAATTGTAAACCTCGTCCACACTGTACCATGTCCAGTCGTGCCCGTAGTCCGGCTCGTTAGCAAACGAAATACCGTGCAGCGAGACTCCGTTTTTGTACATATAATCGTTAAACGCATTCAGATGGTCTGTATAATCTTGATAAGAACCATACTTCAAACGTTTTTCATTCCGCCCGTTTCTGCTAACCGTCTCCGTCATGCCTGCCGGCGGATTCCAAGGCGTAGCAAATACGATAGCTCCCAGACCGGCAGCCCTCTTTGCAGTTGTCAACTCGCGAGACCACTGGTCCTTGTTGTCGCTCACCCATATTCGCAGAATACTGAAGCCCAACTGGTCGTCGCCATTTCCAAACGCAGTGCTGCACTGCTCCGCAGTCAAGTCGGCAATCCAAACCGGATGGTTTATACCTCCGAAACCGCGCACCGTCTGTTTTTCGTCTGTCAAGTCTATATTCGCAACCTGAGCATTCGCTGCGAAAATACCGCACATAGCGCACAACTGCAACAGACCTTTTCTAATTGTGTTTTTCATAATGTTTCCCCTTACTTAATATAACAATCTAATTTTTTCTTTAATCTTATCTACTTTTTCAACACAACTAATATCTTCAACTCAAATTAGTCTATAATCTATAATTCGTTCCTGGTTCGTTTTTAACTGCCGCAAACTTATCAAATGTCCGAATAACGCTTTATGATTTATGTATCAGAATTTATAATATTTGCAAAACAACGTCGTTTTTTTCGATGAAATGGGCTTTTTTTGATATAAAAAACTCAAAACGCAAGAGATAATGCCTATCAAAATCAAGCTTGTCTAAAAATACCTAAACAGCGCTCCATACGTATCTTTTCGGCAAAAAAACAGAACATTCCCTTGCCATACGGCATGAAATTTTGAAATTTGTAGCATTAATTATGATAAAAATATCGGCACATAACACAATCATCTGTTTCTTCTCAAAACTATAAAAAAACATCTTCCTAAATCTTCTCGACCTACATCTTATACAAATTGCCTTTAATAAAAAAAATTAAACTAATGTCAAAATGTTTTTTTTAGATTTTAACTCTTACTTTTGCAGACGGAGTAAAAAAACAAATTAGAATAGGTATGGCTCAATTTACACATTTGCACGTGCACTCGCACTACTCTATCCTGGACGGCATGGCTAAAGTGCCTGACCTCGTAGAAAAGTGCCTCAACAACGGAATGCAAGCTATGGCGCTTACAGACCATGGGGTGATGTACGGAATAAAGGAATTCACGGACTATGTGAGCAAAAACAACAAAAAGCAAAAGGGTGTCATCAAAGACAAGGAAAAAATTCTGTCCGACGAAAACTCGACTCCCGAACAGCGTGCCGAGGCTGAGGCTGCAATTGCAAAAGCAAAGTCCAGACTGTTCAAGCCTATCTTCGGTGTGGAGGCTTATTGCGCGAGACGAAAACTGACCGACAAGGACAAGGACGTGAAGATG
>CALGHE010000122.1 GCA_937915765.1 uncultured Bacteroidales bacterium
TAGAATACGATGTTGCTAAAGACCAAACCAACAAAACCATAGAACAGTTGGTCGAAGACTACAGACGCTCATTGTATCTGCACGAGTATGAGAAAAAATTAGTGGCACAACACATGCCGCGCATCATAGAAGACTCTATCATACAAGCTTTCTACGACTTGCATGTGGATCATCTGATTCTGCCAAGCACTATCGTACAAGGCGTACTTTTAGTCGTGCCTCACGATGCTCCCAACATGGAAGAGTTGCGCAAAAAAATCCAACAACCAGACATAGAAGAGAATATCGAATGGGTGGAGAAGTTCGCCTATCAATATGCCGTAGGATACGAGTTATTCTTAGACGAGTGGAAAAACACAAATGAGATTATTCCTTACATGCCTTTCGGACAAAACACCCTGAACAAACTACTAACCACCAAACGACAAATCGAATTGCAAGACTCTATTAACACATTTATCTTGCAAGTAACAGACATACATCTAAAAGGAACGCGTATGCCGTTGACCTATGCACGAAAAGAGATAGAAACAACACTCCTACAACAACGACAAGTGGAGTTCCTGCAACAAAAACGAGAATTACTATACAACAAAGCAATCAAAGAAGGAAAACTAAAACTATATGAAGAATAATATTTTTGGCAGTTGGCTATTGGCTATTGGCTGTTGGCTATTGGCTCATTGTATTGTCATGCTGAAATTTGCGGCTAAGCGAGAGCAGAGCCAAGCTTGCTTGAGCTATGCCGAGCGTGAGCAAATTGAACAAAGTTAACTTTTGTTTCAGCATCTGTCCGCGGAGAAGGATGAGCGGTGGCTCGCGGTGAGATCCTGAAACAAGTTATTCGCCTTCGCTCATCGAAAACATCTTTTATTATTTATGGTATGGTCAGGATGACTTTGGGAGGTTCTTGTTATTTCTACACCCATTTTGGGGAAGCCAATTCAATACTTCTATATTTACTTTTGCGTTAATGAGATTACGCTGTGTGCGCCGGTGAGCTTGATCCGGGCCGAGGCGTCCGCCTTGCCAATGCTGCCGGTGCAGGATTGGATGAACATCTCTTCGGTTGCGGTGTGGTTGAGGGTCTTGAAGCCCTTGTCTATGACGATTGCTCCGTGTTCGTTTTCGAGCTGGTATGTGGCTTCCAGTTCCTTGGGGATTTGCAGGATGATGGCACCGAATTGGACGTCTGCGGTGGCCGACTTGAAGTCCTTGGCGCTGACGATGCTGGCGGTTATTTCCGAGTGTTCTGCCGACGGTATGCTCAGGGTTTCTGCCACCTCCTTTATGTGTATGTCGCTGTGGTGCAGGGAACCGTTCAGGTTGCTGACGGCTTTGGCGTTGAGTTTGGAGTGCTGGAGGCTGACGGTGGCATTATGCGCCTGGTCAAGGGTGACGTCGCAGAATTCGCTCTTGAGGTTGAGGTCTGTGCAGGTGCCGATGCTCACCAGCTCGTGATGCTGTACGTTGAGCGCCAGGTTGGCGCAGCGGACTATCTTAACGGAGCTGAATTTCGCCTGCACGTTTGCCGTCTTGCAGTCTGTGAGCGTCAGGCTGCCGTGTTCCACCTTCAGCTCACACTTCTGCTCGTCCGTCTGCAGGCTGCCGCATAGCAGAACGCCGAATTTTACGTGTGCCGAGATGGATTTGTAGGCGTTGTCCTTGATGTAGACACCGCCGAAGCGGTTGGCGACGATGAGCGCGAATTTCTCCTTGGGGATGTAGACGGTCCAGGTCGACTCTATCTTTCTCTCCTCGTTGCTGCCTCCTTCTGTTACCTGCAGTTCCAGCGAGTAGGCACCGGAGGCCACACTCTTCACTATGTCCATGTCATTGAGTGCCTCTTCTACCTGGGCCTTCTCCTTGGCCAGCGCTTTGAACTCGAACTCGAGCCGGAGGTCTTTCTTGTCCCAGGGCACCAAGGTGATGTTGCCGAACTTGTTTTTCAGACTGATGGTTGCGCCCGGCTTGACCTTGTCGAATGTGATCGTTCCCTTCCTGCTTGCTTCGGCCAGCGCCGAGCTTGCCCACAGCGTGGAGGCCGGAAGGCACAGTGCCATCCACAAGAGGCAAAGTTGTTTGAGAATCCGTTTCATGATGGTGCTATTGTTTTTGTGGTTTTGTCAGATTGGCTTGCTTGTGGCTACTCAGGATGCCGCGTATGTGCTGCAGGCTGCGCAGGTGCGACTTGTAGACGCGTGTGGCGTACAGAATCTTCTCGCCGTCGCTCATTCCCTCTTTCATGATGAAGTCGATGGTGGAGTCGGGCGACTGGTTTATGCGTGCCACCTCCTCCATCAGTTCTTCCCGGGTTTGGGGCGGCATGTCCTTGATGAGGTCGCAGATGAACTCGGTCTCTTCCATGAACAGCGAGGCGTAGTATCCCTTCACCTCGGCCATGGTGATTTCCATCTCCCCAGGTGTGTGCTCCCGCTCGGGCGGGGTGAGGATGAGTGCGGCGGCGAGCAGCGACGCGGCCGCCAGCGATGCGGTGCCTGCCGCGTACCATGCGCGCCGGCGGCTGTGTTGCCTCTGCTGGTTCTGGCGCAGCCGGGCCATGAAGCGCTCGCGGCTTCCGGGCGGCAGTGTGTGCCGGCTGTAGCACGCCTCTATGTGTGCCTTCAGCCCGTTGTCCTTTCCGTTGTTCATTTCCTGTACCATTTTATCAGTTGTTGTTTTGCGCGGCTCAGCTGGCATCGCACGCTGGAGGGGGTGATGTGCAGCAGGGCGCTGATTTCGTCGGTGTCCATCTCCTCCACCACGGAGAGCATCAGCACGGTGCGATACCTGTCTGGCAGCGAGCCGATGGCCAGCCTGAGCAGGCTGCTCTGTTCCTCTCTGATGAGCAGGAGGTCTGCCTCCTCGGCGTGGGGGAGGGGCGTCTTGTCGTCCAGCTCTTCCCACCTTACGCGGCGTTTTCTCAGACGGTCTATGCAGTGGTTCACCACCATGCGCCTCATGCGCCGTGCCATGTCGGCCTGTGTGTCTATGAGCAGATGCTTCCTGGTGAGCACATGCAGCATCACCTCCTGCACGGCCTCCTCGGCCTCGTACTCGTCGTTCAGCAGGCGTAGTGCGGTGAGGAAGAGCGGCTGTGCGTGCAGGTCGTAGAATTCGGCCTGCGCTCCCGGCGCGTCTTTCCTGCATCCCTGTATGATGGTGCTGTATGCTGTCATGTGCTTTGTGCTGTCGTTTTCTGCATTCAATCATATAACGTATCTTGCGGAGGAGTTGTTGCAGGAAATGGCGTTTTTTTTTTCGGGGGGCTTCTATATAGATAGCCTAATGCCGATAGTCATGCTGAACTTGTTTCAGCATCTCACTGCGAGCCTTTATCAGAGAATTCCGAGCGCCTTTGCTAACCCTTGTCCGCGGACAGATCCTGAAACAAGTTCAGGATGACTTAAAGGGGACAAGTGGATAGAACGTAGCAAAACTGGTTATTCGCTTTCTTCTATATATAAATACACGATAGCCCAAAGTAAATAGTCATGCTGAACTTGTTTCAGCATCTCACTGCGAGCCTTTATCAGAGAACTCCGAGCGCCTTTGCAAACCCTTCACCGCGGACAGATCCTGAAACGAGTTCAGGATGACGAGAGGAACACAAACAAAAATTCCGCAGCCTCGTTTTCTAAAAAAAGTTGTTTTATCCTAAAGAATGTTAGAGATTTAGGCTTGTTAGAAATTTTTAATTAAATTCGCATCGGAAAATCAGGATAGCACGCTTCTCCGCACCTCTTCCGGGCGGGGAAACGCAAAAAAGAGTCACTAACCACCGCCATGCCTGCCGCCAGGAGCAGGGGAGTGAAATGCGGCACACCGAGAGAGTTCTTTGATTTGATTAAGGCCCGAAACCTTGGAAAGGGATCATTTCCCACGCTGAAAAAATGCTCCGCGAGGGGTCGCGAAGGCTTCCCACGCTGAAAAAACGCTCCGCGAGGGGTCGCGAAGGACTTCCACGCTGAAAAAACGCTCCGCGAGGGGTCGCGAAGGACTTCCACGCTGAAAAAA
>CALGHE010000123.1 GCA_937915765.1 uncultured Bacteroidales bacterium
GGATAATGCGATGGCTTTCTCCGAACGCTTTTTTTGCGACTGGACAACAGACATCTCAAAGCTGGACAGCTCGGCTCACGTGATAATTTCGGCTCTGAAAGATTCTGTCGCGCATGATGTTTGGGGCAAGGCTGAGTTTGGCGACAGGCTTGTGCTTCATACGGCAGGCAGCTTGCCTATGTCGGATCTGGCTCCGTACACGAAAAATTACGGAGTGATATATCCGCTCCAGACGTTGTCTAAGGACAAGGAGATTGACTTCAGGAGCGTTCCGCTTTTCGTGGAGGCAAATTCGGACGATAATTTGAAGATAGTCAAGACTTTGGCTCTTCATGTAAGTTATGTGGTGATGGAGGCGACTTCCGAACAGAGGCGGTCTTTGCATCTGGCGGCTGTCTTCGCTTGCAATTTCGCAAACCATTGCTATGCCGTTGCGGAGCAGATTCTGAACAAGAACAACTTGCCTTTTGATGTGCTGCTGCCTTTGATAGACGAGACCGCGCGCAAGGTGCATGTGTTGCCTCCTGTTCAGGCGCAGACAGGTCCGGCTGTGCGCTACGACGAAAATGTGATAGGCAAGCATATAGAGCTGTTGGGCGAAGGTTCTCAGGAGGCTGAACTTTATGAACTTATCAGCAAGAGTATAAACACATATTCTAAAGGGAAACTTCTATAAATTATCTTGAACTGATTTGTGACAAAAAAATAAAAATCGTAGTTTATAGAAGTTGCCTAAAGGGACTATTAGAGAATATTAAACAGATTTTGACATGAGAAACTTTAAGGAGAATTTGAAAAAGATAAAGGCTTTCGCTTTTGATGTGGACGGCGTGCTGTCTGCGGATATGGTCCCTCTGCACCCGAACGGCGAGCCTATGCGTGTGGTTAATATAAAGGACGGATACGCGCTTCAGCATGCTGTGAAAAAGGGCTATCCGATTGCGATAATAACAGGCGGAAAGACTGAGGCGGTGCGTTTGCGCTTCGAGGCGCTCGGCATAACGGACATCTACATGGCGTCCGCGTTCAAGATGGACGACTTTAACGATTTTGCGGAAAAGCACAAACTCTATTTTGACGAGATTCTTTATATGGGAGACGATATTCCGGACTACAAGGTGATGAAGAAATGCGGCTATCCGTGCTGCCCTAATGACGCGGTGCCTGAGATTCGTCAGATTTCATGCTACGTCTCGCCGAAGAAGGGCGGCGAAGGCTGCGGACGCGACGTGATAGAGCAGGTGCTGAAGGCGCAAGGCAAATGGATGGACGATTCGGAGGCGTTTGGATGGTAAACTAACGGTGTATGAAGAATTATATAAAATTGTTGAGGCTGCCTAATCTGGCGCTGATGGCTCTTGTCCAGGTCTTGATGCAGTTCTGCGTTGTGAACCCGATTTTGAAGAATCATGGAGCGGAGCCTGTGCTTGGAATGGACGTGTTCGTCTTGCTGCTTGTAACCACGGTTCTGGTTGCCGCAGGCGGCTTTGTCATAAATGACTATTATGACATGAAGATAGATGAGTTCAATCGTCCTTTGACCAGAATTGTAGGGAAGGTGATTAGCCGTAAGCAGACCATGTTCTTTTATTTGTCTCTCTCGGCCGTGGCTCTGGTTGCCGGTGTCGGGTTGTGGTTCATGTTCGGTCTGGACGTTTTTGAAGCGGGAAAAGCGGCGGAAGGCTCTTTGTTCAACGTAATGTTGGACACGAGGAACTATTTCATCGTGTTTGTAGTGATGTTCGGGCTGCTGTGGTTCTATTCGTCGAGCTACAAAAGGTTGCTGATAGTAGGAAACCTGATAGTTTCGCTGACGGTGGCGATGGTGCCGTTTGTTGTGGCGATGTTCAATGTGAGGATTCTGACGGAGGTTTATGCGCACAGCCAGGTGGTGGGCATTGTCTCTAAAGAGATATACTGGTGGGTGTCTGCATTTTCTGTCTTTCTGTTCGTGTGGACCTTAATAGGGGAGATAGTGAGGAATATGGACGAGGAGAAAGGGGAGAGAGAGATGGAGTGCCATACAATACCGGTGGTTTATGGTGTAAAGGTTGCGAAAACGGTTGTGAGTGTCCTGGCGTTAGCGGCGATTGTGGGCTGCATCCTTGCCTTTGTGATATATCCGCCGTACCGGTGCGACTGGTCGCTGAGGTATTTCCTAAGCACGGTGTCGCCATTGGGATTGGTCATGGTATATTTCGTACATAAGGCGGAGAGGCGGACAGACTATAAAATAATCCGTTGGATGCTTAATCTGATTATGCTGTCCGGAGTGTTTTATAGCGTGGTTCTGTTTATTTTATGATATTTATTCATTTTAAATATTTTCTTATGAAAAAGATTTTTAATTATTCAGGATTGTTTTTGGGAGTGTCGTTGGCTTTTGCTTCTTGTTGCGGCAACTCAGGTTCTTGCGGTAATCCTGCAGCGTCAGACTCTTTGGAAACAAAGAAAGACACAACTGCGGTGCCGGCTTGCACAGTGGCAGACAAGTCTGCAGAACTTTTGGCGTCTGAGTGGAAAGTTACCACAATTGGCGGAGACTCGGTGTCGTACAAGGAAAATGGAGCAGGTTTCAAGTTTGATGCGGAAAAGAACGCGATTAATGGAAACACAGGCTGCAATATTTTCAACGCATCTTACGTTATAGACAAGTGCAAGATTCAGTTTGTGCCAGGACAGGTGACTATGATGGCTTGCCCGGACGGAGAGCTTGAAGCAAAGTATCTTGACGCAATGTCTAAGGTGGCGGCTTATTCAATTGAAAATGACGTGCTTACATTGAAAGATAGCGTAGGAGCTAATTTGATGCAGTTGAACAAAGTTGTGGCTGAGTAATGCAGGTATAAAGAGGCGCGGGGAGGCGGCAAGAGCGCTCTTGTCCCGCGCTTTTTTGTTCTTGTCGTTATAATGTAAAAAAAAAGGAGTAGTTTCTTTGGAACTTATTGCTTTTTATTGTGTAAAAATCTGTATCTTTGCACAAATTTTATAGTTTCAAAAATGATTAATCGAATTCTTCTAAGGATTAAGGTAATCCAAATTTTGTACTCTTACTACAAAGGAGAGGGGATGAGCGCGGAAGACGCAGAAAAGGAGTTGTTCATAAGCATAGAAAGAACTTATGACTTGTATTTTTATCTGCTGCAGCTCGTTGTGGAAGTGACGGACTACGCGAGCCGTAAGATAGCGGCAGGCAGGTCTAAGATTACGGCGACGTTTGAGGAACGCAATCCGCAGACCAAGTTCATAGAAAACAGGTTCGCCCTCCAGCTAAAGCAAAATTTGATGCTTAAAGACTATGTGGAAAACCATAACATATCATGGGATGGCCACGAGGAGATGATCAAGGAGCTTTACGAGAAAATTTCGGAGTCGGATATTTACGCCGAGTATATGGCGAGTCCGGAGTCCTCTTATGAAAAAGACAAGGAACTGTGGCGTTCTGTCTTTAAGAGAGTCATTCCGGTTGACGAAGGTCTTGGCAGAGAGCTTGAAGAGATTTCAATCTATTGGAACGACGATGCGGACACTGTGGTTAGCTTCATCATCAAAACCATAAAACAGTTTGAAGAGGAGGCTGGCGAGAACCAGCGCTTGCAGCCTATGTTCAAAGATGACGAGGACAAAGAGTTTGTCAGAGACTTGCTGAAGAATGCGATTTATCATGCGTCAGATTACAGGGCTTTGATAGACAGGCATATAGGCAAGGGCTGGGAAATAGACCGTCTTGCGTTTATGGACATAGTGATAATGTTGGCGGCTCTGTCTGAGTTGCATTCATTCCCTAATATCCCTATAAATGTGACGATGAACGAGTTCATCGAGATAACAAAGAGTTACAGTACCCCTAAAAGCCATGTGTTCGTGAACGGAATACTGGATTCTATTGTTAAGGATTTGAGAGAGAATAAGAAACTTATAAAAGTTGCTTATGTGAACAGGTGAAATCAAGTTGAATTTTAAAAATTAAAAAAATAAAATAATTATGCTATCAATTTTATTGCAGGCGGCAGCGCCGGGACAGGGCGGAAGCATGATGTCATCTTTAGTTATGATTGTGCTTATTTTTGTCATTTTTTATTTCTTCATGATTCGTCCGCAGCGGAAAAGACAGAAGGAACTTGATAATTTCAGGGCTTCTTTGCAGGTTGGCGACCAGGTTGTGACTATTGGCGGAATATACGGCAAGGTTGCTGAAATCGGGGCGGACTACATTGTGCTGGAAGTGTCTAATAACACGAAAATTAAGTTTGACAAAAACGCAATATCTAACGGCAGCATGCAAAACAATAATTAATTCGATTATTGGCGGGTAGAATATGAAGAAAGAGTATATTCTTATAATTCTGCGCAGACAGTACAAAGAGTTGAAAAGGTTCTTAACAAGCAGGGACCTTTTCCTTTTTTTGTTTTTTCTGGGCCTCTCTTTTGCTCTTTGGGCGCTTCAGGCTTTGCGCAAGGAGTACGAGGCGGTTGTGCCTATGTCTGTCGAATATGTCAATGTTCCCGCTGATTTTGCCAGTAACGAAAATCTTCAGAGCCAGATCAAGGTTACGGTAAGAGGGAAGGGCACGTCTCTGTTCGGGTCGTACGTTAAAAATCAGAAGCTTGTGATTGATATGGAGAGGTTCAAGGGCAGGTCTTACCTCCTGACTAAGTCCATAGAGGGCGACGTGCAGAAACGTCTCTCCTCAAATTCAAATGTTGATGTGGTGAGAATATCGCCGGACACTCTGCATGTGAAGCTGGAGAAGCTGGTTAAGAAGAGTTTGCCGGTCAAGCTGGATTACAATTTTGAATATCAGAAGGGCTACAGACTGAGTGGCGATGTTAAGGTTGTGCCGGAGCAGGTTGATGTTTACGCGCTGCAAAGTGTGCTGGATTCTATGGAGTTTGTGATGACCAATCCCGTGATACTGAAGAATGTGAAGGATACGGTAAGGAGAAGCGTTGACCTTGCTCTGTTGGATAATGTCTCGTTTGTCACGCCTTCGGTGGAGTATGTTGTTATGACGGAGAAATATACAGAAAAGGTAGTGGAAGTGCCGGTTACGGCGGTGAATCTGCCGTCCGGATTGGTGCTGAGAACTTTCCCGTCTTCTGTCAATATTACGTTTAATGTCGGCGAAAAATTCTATTCCAAAGCTACGGCTGACAAGTTTGAGGCTTACATCGACTATAAGGAGCTGAAAAAGGATAAGTCGGAGAAGGCTAAGATTTTCCTCAAATGCAATATGAAGGAGGCGACGGATATGCGTTCGGACTTGTCTGAGGTTGATTTCTTATTGGAAAACAAGTGATTGAGTATGATAAAATTAGGTATAACAGGCGGTATAGGAAGCGGCAAGTCTGTTGTTTCCAGACTTTTGTCAGTCTGGAATATTCCGGTTTATGACACAGATTCAAGGTCTAAGGAAATTCTTAATGAAGATGAGGACGTGAAGAGGCGCTTGTCCGAGTTGTTGGGTGATGAGATATATGCAGGAGGCGTTCTTGACAGAGCTTTGATGGCTTCTAAAATATTTAATGACAAGGAACTGCTGGAGAGGACGAACGGAATTATCCACCCTGCGGTGATACGTGATTTTGAGAGATGGTGTTTTGTTCAGAAGTCGTTGATTGTGGGGTGCGAGAGCGCTATTCTGTTGCAAGGCGACCTTAAGGGCAAGCTTGATTACGTGCTGACGGTCTCTAGTCCTGAGGATGTGAGGATCGACAGAGCCTGCAGCCGTGACAATTCAGACAGGGACGCGGTGCAAGCCAGAGTCAGGAATCAGATGAGCGATGAGGAGCGTGAGCGTCTGGCAGACTTCACAGTGGTGAATGACGGAAATAGCAGCCTGATTATGCAGGTCAAATTGATAATTGTCTCGTTGTTAGAGAAGGCTTGAGGCAGATTCTGCGGTATTCGCAGATCCTGAAATCGAATAAAAAAGCACGGAAAAACTTTTTTGAAACAGTCGTTTTTTACAAAAAATATTATATTTTTGTCCTCTTGTATTTTATAAGATGAAAGAAAATTGGTTTGATAGGCTTCTTTTGTGGAGGGAGCATAATGTAAGTGAGAGGCAGCTTGTGTTGTTTCTCAGTTTTCTTGTGGGGATATTTTGCGCTTGCGCCGCATTTGTGCTGAAGAGTATCATTGAGTATTTGCACCATCTTGTGAACAGCCAGTTTGCAGATGGCAATCTCAACTACCTCTATTTGGCGACTCCGATTATAGGCATATTCATCGCAAGCTCGTTTGTGCGCTATATTGTGAAGGACGATATAAGTCATGGTGTTACAAAGATTTTGTATGCAATATCTCAGCGCAAGGCCCGCATAAAGAAGCATAATATGTGGTCGTCAATAGTGGCGAGTTCTGTCACAATTGGGTTTGGCGGTTCGGTTGGGGCGGAGGCCCCTATTGTGCTGACAGGTTCGGCTATAGGCTCGAATTTGGGCAAACTGTTCAGAATGGACCACAAGACGCTGATGCTGCTTGTGGGGTGCGGAGCGTCCGGCGCCGTGGCAGGAATCTTCAAAGCGCCAATAACCGGAGTCATCTTTACGCTTGAGGTTTTGTTGATGGACTTGACAATGTCATCGATTGTTCCGCTGCTCATTTCAGCGGTTACAGCCTCTGTGTTCACGCATATATTTTCCGGCTCCGAGTTTATGTTCGGCTTTAGCCTGACGGACCCGTTCACGCCGTCCAGAGCGCCTTATTACATTGTGCTTGGCGTGGTTTGCGGCTTTGTGTCGCTTTACTTCACGCGAGGAATGCTAATGCTGGAGTCGTTCTTCAAAAGCTTAGATTCGCCGTACAAGAAGATGCTGGTAGGCGGATGTATGCTTAGCGTGCTTATCTTCTTTATTCCGCCGTTGTACGGAGAGGGGTATGACACGATAGGCAGTTTGCTGAACGGAGATGTGGAGAAGATAACGCAAAACAGTGCCTTTTATCCTTTTAGAGAAAACGGGGTGATGCTTCTGTTGTTTCTGTTTCTTGTGATTTTTTTCAAAATATTTGCGTCGGCGGCAACTAACGGAAGCGGCGGAACCGGAGGTATTTTCGCTCCGAGCCTTTTCATGGGGTGCGTTGCCGGCTATATGACAGCTTTTGTCATTAATATCTTTAAAGTTAACAATAGTTTGCCGGAGAAGAATTTCGCTCTTGCGGGCATGGCTGGTGTGATGGCTGGTGTGATGCACGCCCCTTTGACGGGCACGTTCCTTATTGCGGAACTTACGGGAGGATATGGTCTCTTTGTCAGTTTGATGATTACGGCTACGGTCTCTTACATAACGATTCTTGCGTTTGAGCCGCATAGTTTGTACGCAATGCGTCTGGCTCAGAAAGGCGAGCTGCTCACGCACAATAAGGACAAAAACGTGCTTACGCTGCTGAAGACGGAGAATGTGGTGGAGACGGACTTCTTGACTATGTCGCCAGACATGAACTTGGCGGAGGTTGTGACGTTGATTGCTACGTCCAAAAGAAATATTTTCCCTGTGGTGAATGAGGATAAGTATCTTGTGGGAATATTGACGCTGGACGAAATCAGAAATATCATGTTCCGGCATGAACTTTATGACCGTTTTTATGTTGAAGATTTGATGATTGCTCCTCCGGGGCTTGTCTCGATAGAAGATTCTATGGAGGATGTGATGAAGATGTTCGAAGATACCAAAGCGTGGAACTTGCCGGTTGTGGATGGCAAGGTTTACAAAGGCTTTGTGTCCAAGTCCAAGATATTCAATTCTTACAGAGATATTCTGAAGAAGTTCTCTGATGAGTAGCATGTGCTTATGATAATCGGATTTGATGCAAAACGGGCGGTGCAGAACAGCACCGGTCTGGGCAATTACAGCAGATATGTGATAGATGTGTTGCTCAGGTCTTGTTCAGAAAATAGTTATAAGCTTTACGCTCCGAAAGAAAAACGGAACGCAAAGCTTTTTGGCATTTTGCAAGGCCGTGAAAATGTGGCGATGTGCTATCCGTTGTCGTATGTTATGAGGAAGCTTAGTTCGTTGTGGCGCCTGTGGTTTGTGTGTGATGATCTGAAGAGAGACGGGGTGCAGATATATCATGGTTTAAGCAATGAGTTGCCGCTTTGCATAGGTAAGTGCAAGGGTTTGAAAAGCGTGGTGACGGTGCATGATTTGATATTTAGGAAATTGCCTCATTGCTATAATTTTATTGACCGACATATTTATGACTTCAAATTCAGGAGGGCGTGCGAGATTGCGGACGTGATTGTGGCGGTGAGCGAGTGCACCAAGAGGGATATTGTCAAGGAGTATAATATAAGCCCTGATAAGATAAAGGTGATATATCAAGGGTGCGATGATATTTTTAGAGAACGTTGCAGCGGAGCGCAGTTGGAGGTGGTGCGAGACAAGTATAGTCTGCCGCGCAGGTTTATCCTTTCTGTCGGTTCTATTGAGGAGAGGAAAAATGCTTTGGCAATAGTGAAGGCAATGGCTGAATTGCCAGAAGAGCTAAGTCTGGTTCTGGTGGGCAGACGTACCGCTTACTCAAAGAGGCTGAAGCGTTATGCGGCAGATGCGGGTTTGTCTGGGCGTGTTCATGTTTTGCATAACGTGGAGCATGCAGATTTGCCTGCTGTTTATCAGATGTCAGAAACGTTTGTTTATCCCTCCTTCTACGAAGGTTTCGGCATTCCGGTGCTGGAGGCTTTGGTTTCCGGAGTTCCTGTTGTGGCGGCATCTGGCTCCTGTTTGGAAGAGACTGGCGGCGCCGGTTCTTTATATGTCTCCCCTTATGATGTACATGCTTTGGCAGAGGCTATAAAAAGCACCTTTGACAAGGCGACGAGGGAGAGCATGGTCAGCGCAGGCTTGGAGCATGCCCGTAAATTTGAGAGTGACAGGGTAGGGCAGGCGTTGTGTGAACTGTACGAATCTCTTTTAGTCTGAGCCTTTTTTGTAGCTGTAAAAAGAGCTGTTCTTAAAGTCTGCCGTCTATATCAGCTCTGTTAAAAGTGCCTTTCACGTCATAAACTACGCCTTTTTGCGGGTCTGACAGAAAGTCGCGCACGTTTGCAGATTTGAATTTGTCATGAGCCACCGCAAGTATAACTGCGTCAAAAAGCCCTTTCAGACCGTTTGTGTCACATTTAATATCCAGCCCGAATGTTTTTTTCACAGACTCGGAGTCGGCCCAAGGGTCGCAAATGGTAATGTTTTCGGTGTATTCGGACAGTGTGTGGTATATGTCTATCACCTTTGTGTTGCGTGTGTCAGGACAGTTCTCCTTGAACGTTATGCCGAGTATCAGAATCTTGGAGTCTTTGACCAGCACGCCTTTTTTGTTCATCAGTTTTATGGTTTGATTCGCCACATAGTCGCCCATTCCGTCGTTAAGCCTTCTTGCTGCGGTCATCACACGAGGCAGCACACCGTAAACCTGCGCCTTTTGTATCAGGTAGTAAGGGTCAACGCTTATGCAGTGCCCGCCCACGAGTCCCGGCGTCATTTTGATGAAGTTCCACTTGCTTGACGCGGCCTCTATCACGTCGTGAGTGTCGATGTCCATCGCGTTAAAGATTTTAGCAAGCTCGTTCATGAAGGCTATGTTTACGTCGCGCTGCGCGTTTTCAATTATTTTAGACGCTTCCGCCACCTTTATGGACGGCGCTTTGTGCGTTCCGTTAGTCAGCACGGAGTTGTAAACATTGTCGATGAAGTCTGCTGTTTCCGGAGTTGAGCCGGACGTAACCTTCTTTATCTTTTCCACCGTATGGAGCTTGTCACCCGGGTTGATGCGTTCCGGAGAATATCCTGCAAAGAAATCTTTGTTAAGCGTCAGTCCGGACGTCTTTTCCACAACAGGGATGCACTCCTCTTCTGTCACGCCCGGATATACGGTCGATTCGTAAACGACTATGTCGCCTTTGGAGATAACCTTTCCCACGCTCTCGCTGGCGCTTAGAAGAGGACGCAGGTCCGGACGGTTGCTGTTGTCAACAGGAGTAGGGACGGCAACAACGTAGAAATTGCAGTCTTTGATGTCGCTGAGGTCAGACGTGCACGATAGCCCGCCGGTCAGAGCCGCCTTCAGCGTGTCCTCGCCAATCTCAAGAGTGTCGTCAAAACCTTTGTTCAAAGCCTCTACACGCTCTTTGTCAAGGTCGAACCCGACTGTCTGGTACTTTGTCGAAAATAACCTTGCGAGGGGCAGCCCCACATATCCAAGCCCGATGACTGCAATTTTCAAATTGTTCATTTCTGATGATGTAAAATTGTGTTAAAAATAACCTGCCTAAAGGTAATACATTTATTTTGAAGTGAGGTAAGATAGTTTGAGAAATTGCAGCAAATAGTTTCAATTGCAGATAAAAGCCTCCACTTTTTCACGATTTGTGTTAAAGTCAAATTTGTCCAATACCGTGCAGAGACCGTTTTCTCCGAATGTTTTCCGCATATTTTCATCGTCAATAAGTTTCTGAAGGGCGTTTGCAAAAGCCTCCGTGTCGTTCCATTTTACGAGAAAGCCGTTGTGTCCGTTGGATATTATTTCGGGGTTACTGCTGATGTCAAACGCCACAACCGCCTTTTTTTCCAGCATTGCTTCTGTCAGCACGTATCCGAACCCCTCCCATTCGGATGTGAGGGCGAAAATGTCAGCCTTAGCCATGAAGTCGTGAGGCTTGTCTATGAATCCGCAGAACGTCACAATGTCAAGCAGGTTCATGTTTTTCGCCTTTGCTGCAAGCTCTTCCTTCAGAGGGCCGTCGCCGCCAATGACGAACCTGCACTTCACGTTTCTATGCTTCAAGATGGCAGCCACGTCGAGCAGGAGGTCCTGCCTCTTCTGATGTACCATTCGCCCTAAATTGCAGATGACCGGAACGTCGTTTTTTGTCGATGAAAAGGCACTTTTTTTGCTTGTGTCGATGCCGTTGTAGATAACGGTTATTTTCTCTTCAGGCACAAGAGAGCTGTTGTTTTTCAGAACGCTCTGCTTAGTTGCGTTAGAGTTTGCCAAAATGTGTGTGACGCACTTTCTGTACAGTAAACGGTTCATTGCGGTGTCCTTTATGGGTATGTCGCTGCCTTTGCGGAAAATTATCTTCCTTGTTCCGGCAAGTCCGCACAGCGGAGCGAAAGTCTTAAGGTCGCGAGACGAGTTCATCAAAACAGCGTCAAACCGTTCTTTTTTCAAGAAAGACCATACGGCAAATAGCTTTGCAGGATTTAGAAAGGATAAATTGCTTATTTTAAATGATTTAGTCTTCAAGCCGCTCTCTTGAGCTTTGGTCAGCAGAGGGCTTTCGGGGAGAGACACAACCGTGACGTCATGTCCTTTCCGGTGCATATACAGGGCGTGCTCCAAGTGCCATTTTTCGCCGCCGCCCCAAATCTTTAGACAATTGATAAAACAAACCTTCATAACTTGTCAGAATTACTGTATTTCCAATAAACAAACTTAGCTCCGGTCAGGCTGAGTCTGAAACCCAGCGAGCCGTCGAGGAAGCCCAGCTTCAGCACGTATATTCTGAAAAACCTGAAGGCTGCCTTTGCATATATTTTGAGTGCGGAATATCTTTTGCCGCCAAGTTCTTTTGCCGCCAGAAGAGCGTATTTGCGGGCTTTCTCTTCGTGCTGCTCAACGCTTTGGTAAGTGTAGTGCAGAATGTCGCCGCGCAGGTGCTTTACCTTAGAACTATCTTTGCAGCAGACAGACTCATGCACCAGCTTGTTGTTCCAGCTTATTTGTTGGCGGTCGAACAGCCTGATTTTTGTGTCCGGATACCAGCCGCAGAACCTGATGCGTTTGCCGCAGTAAAAGTTTTGTCGGTTGAAGGAGTATGCGGCATAATCGTCTATGTTTTTTATGTTTTTTATAGAGTGAGCCATCTCTGCGGAGACCACCTCGTCGGCGTCCAGTGAGAGAATCCAGCGGTTCGAGGCCAGGCTTGTGGCGAACTGTTTTTGAGGTCCGTAGCCTTCGAACTTGTTTTTGAAGAAACGCGCGCCAAGCCGGTTGCAAATCTCCTCTGTGCGGTCGGTCGAGAACGAGTCAACCACAACAATCTCGCTTGCGACGGGGAGCAGCGATTTTATGCACCGCTCAATGTTAGCCTCCTCGTTGTATGTTATTATCACTGCAGAAATATCGCTCATAAGAAAAAATTTACATGCAAATATATGCAAAAAACTATTATGAGTCTGATAAATATGACGAAACCAATACTGGAGCATCTTTTACAAGGGGAGAAAAATAAAAAAACGCCAAACTGGCCATTCGGACAGAGTGACGTTTTTTGCTTTTTTTGAACGGGATTATTCCCACTTCAAAGTGGCAGTGATATAATTTTCTTCGGTATTATACATTGTGAAACTTTTCACATATCCGTCAGAGTCAAATGTATAAGAAAATTCAACGAAAACCTCTGTGTTTCTTTCAATTTTAGAAGGTAGTGCATTTAGTTTTAATCCAAATAACTCGGGGTTTGTGTAAACTAAATTAGTCAAATCCAGCTCCAACCAAGCGGCCATTGCGAATAAAGGGAAGTATCCGTTGCAAGTTTTGTCATTATAAGAAATTGAATAAGGAGTACCGTCTTCTTCGACATAGGATGTGATTTTATTGTTTTCCCATGTGTAGCGTGCCTTTGGCTTGTTATCTATGTTAAGTTGTTCAATTATTCTGTTATCTGAGTTGTAGGTTAACTCGGTAATCTCGCTGCTTTGTGTGGCTCCGTTAACGTCAACGCTTTCAGTCATTGACTTAATTAATCCGTTTTCAAGCTTGTATAAATAGTGAAAGTGATGGTCTCCGGATTTACGGTCTTCGGAAATAGAGTTTCCTTCCCATGTGTAGTTAAAAATATAATTATCCTCATCGTCCTCATCGTAGAATTCCTCATTGTATTTACAAGAGACAAGTCTGTTATTTTCGTCATAGCTGAACTTAAAAGTCTCTGTCTCCGTATAATTTCCCTCATTGTACACGATTTTCGTTTCAACAAGTTTTTTGCTCTTGTTGTTCTGAGCAGGTTCGTCGTCATCTTCTTCACACGCTGTGAAGTTCACGCACATAAGCACGGCAGCCAAAGTCAAGCCGATAGTTCTGAATGTTTTCATTGTAATAAATAAAAATGTAAAAAATGCCTCATAGTTTCCGGAAGAGAACGTTATAAAAATGGTTAAGGCGTGGAAACTTTAACTTATTATCCCATTGAGGCTCTGGACTGCCCTGATTGTATAACAAGCAAAGCCCACGCCCCATGATATAATAATCCCATAAGGGTATTACACATCATAGACGTGGGCGTTTCCTGCTCATTATCCACAATCTCAGAATTGTCCAGATTCCAACGGGGGATAACTTTGCTAAACGCCCTTTATAAGTCTGTTCAAAAGAACGGCGCAAATGTAATTAAAAATATTAAATAGGACAAAGAATCGTTGTAAATCATGAGGAATTTTGCAGTTTTCAGCCTTTTCATCGACATATTTTGTACCTTTGCCGATATTTGCAATATCTCTTATGGTTAAGATTATACACACGTCGGACTGGCATATCGGTCTGGATTTTTATCAGTATGACAGAAGCGAGGAGCATCGTCGCTTCTTCGCGCAGCTCTGCGATATTGTTTCGGAAGAAAAGCCCGACGCTCTGATTGTAAGCGGTGATGTCTATCATACAGCCACGCCTTCCGCAGCGGCGCAGAAATTATATACGGGGGGAATGATTGCGCTACATAAGGCGTGCCCCTCCATGACTATTGTGGTTGTTGCCGGAAATCATGACAGCTACACGCGCCTTGAGTCAACAAGCGAGGTCTGGCGGCTGGCTAATGTGCATGTGGTTGGTTTTGTGGAGCGAAACGACAACGGCGAGCTTTGCCTTGACAAGCATCTGATTGACGTTGGCGGAAAGTGTCTTGTGGCGGCTATTCCGTACGTGAATAATCTGCAGATTGTCGATTTGCTGAAAGATGAGGTGCGGAGCAGAAACAAGGCTAGCCTGCCGGTGGTTGTGATGGCGCATCTTGCGGTGTCAGGCTCTGTGACCAAGGGGCAGGAGCTCCTTACGCAAGGTGGTCTGGATTACGAGAGCCTCGATGTGTTTGGCAACTGGTATGATTATCTCGCGCTTGGGCATATTCACTGTCCGCAAACTCTGAAAGGCTCTGGCGGCAAGGCTCGTTATTGCGGCAGCCCCATAAGGGTGAACTTTGACGAGGATTACCCTCATTCGGTCTCTGTTGTGGAGGTTGAGGCGGGGCAGGCGCCTCTTGTGCGTGAGGTCGAGATCAAGAGCGATGTGCGTTTCCTGACAGTGCCGGAAAAGGCTTTGCCACTGGATGAGGCGTTGGAGGAGCTGAGGAAGGTGGATTCTGATATTCAGGGTTTTGTGAGGCTGAATGTGCTTGTTAAAGATTATGCGCCGTTTGATGCTGATGCCCGCGTGCTGGAGGTTCTGAAGGACAAGGCTTGCCGCTTTTGCAGAATAAATGTAGTGCGCGAGGTGATGTCCGGGGTGGAAAAACGTGACGATGTTTTAGGGGTGCAGGATATAAAGGCTCTGAACCCGATTGTGCTTGCGAAGAGGTATTACCGTGAACTGTACGGAATGGAGATGGACGACGACTTGGCGGAGCTGTTTATGGAGGCTGCGGCTCGTGCGGAGCAGACGGAGTGATGTTTTGTTTTTGTAATTTGATCTTATGAATTTTAAAAAGTTAACGATACACAATATAGCGTCTATAGTGGACGCCGAGATTGACTTTGAGGCAGAACCGATTGCTTCGGAGCCGCTCTTCCTTATTTGCGGCGAGACCGGCGCCGGAAAGAGCGTGATTCTGGACTCTATCTGTCTGGCTCTGTACAGAGACACGCCGAGAATCAAAAGTTCTAACGACAGCGACTATGCTGACGAACTTTTCATAAAAAAAGACAAAGACGGGAAGATTGCTAACACTGTGAAATTCAAAGACGTGCGTCAGCTGATGCGTCGTGGTGCTAAAGAGGCGTTCGCTAAACTTGAGTTTGTGGGGAATGACGGAAAGAGCTATGTTGCAAAATGGTCTGTGCGCTTTAACCGTAATGGCAATATTGATGCGGAAAAGCAGGAACTGCAGTGTCTTGATGATGGCAATGTTTACACAAAAGTGTCTGATGTCAAGGCGATGATTGCGTCGGCTGTGGGGCTTGAGTTTGACCAGTTCTGCAGAACGTCGCTGCTCGCTCAGGGCGAGTTCACTAAGTTTCTGGCAAGTGATGATAATGCAAAGTCAGATATTCTTCAGAAACTGACAGGGACGGACATTTATGAGCGGATAGGCGCGGAGATTGCGCAGAGAAGGAGCGAACTTAATCAGGAAATATTGGAGAAGAAAGCGGCTGTGGAGGCGTATGGTCTGAAGTCGGACGAGGAGGTGGCTGCCGTGAAGGCTGAGCTGGAAGATTTGGAGAAAAACGTTAAGATGCGCTCCGAAATTTGCGCCAAGCTTGAAGCTGATCGTTCGTGGTTGGACGATTTTGAAAAGTGCGGAAAGCGTGTTGCGGAGGCTGAGTCCAAATTGCGCGAAATTGATGGCGTAATCAATGGTGATGTGTTTGCGGAAAATGTTAAATTGCTGGAAGAGTGGGATTTGACTCGTGACGTGCGCGAGGTTCTGAAGTCTAAGACGCAGTTGCTTCAAGAGCAGGCGGATTTGCAAAATCGAGAGGCTCTTCTGAAAGGTGAGTTCGCTAAGTTCAGAGGTTGCATCATCTCTCTCGAAAAGGAACTTGACGGGTTGATTGCAGAGGCTAAGGCTTTGGACGATTTGATAAAGTCTGAGCCTGATAAAAAGTTGATGTATGCTGATAGTCAGTATATTATAACTAAATTGAATTATTGTGCCGATGAACAGGCTCAAGCGGAAAAGTGCGCGGAAAAGGCAGAGGCCTTAAGGCAGAATAAATTGCCAGAGCTGCAAAAGTTGTTGAGATGCGCGGCCGACGAGGGCGCTGTTATTGAAAAAGAGTTGGCAGGCAAGTCTCGTGAGGTCGAGATTGTGGCTATTGAGCTGGAGAAAAGGAGTATTGATAATTTGAATAATGAGAAGAACAGACTTAATTTTTTGCTTAATTCATTGAAAGATGCAAAGCTGGTTTTGCAGAAGCTTGAAGAGTTAGGCTTGGCTTTTGATAAGTTGAAGAAAGAAAAGTCTGAACTTGACGCTTTTTTGAGTGATGGTTCTGCGCGCGAGGCTGAACAGAAGTGCGTTGTTGCGAAGCTGGAAGCGGAGGTCAAAGAGAAGAGGACGGTTTTTGAGAAGGTGAGGCTATGTGCTGAGGATTTGGTCAAGTCTCTGCGCTCGCAATTGCAGGAGGGCGATGAGTGTCCGGTTTGCGGACAGAAGATCGCTTTTCTGAAGACCGACGAGGCTTTTGCAGATTCTGTGAAACCGTTCAGGGTGGAGCTGGATGCTGCAGAAGAGAGGTGGCGAATGGCGGAGGACGAGCATAAAACACTGCTTGCGGCTTTGGCTGTGAAGAGCGAGGCTTTGGCGAATCTGCAGGGCAAGGAGGCTGCGGCTCGCGCTGAATTGGAGGCCGTAAAAAAGGATTTGGCGGAGGTTTGTTTGCTGTTGGGCGTTGACGCTGATGGCGCAGAGCTGAAATTGTCTCTGGAACAAATGTCTGAAAATGCCTCGGAAAAGTTAAAACTGATTGACAAACAGTTAGTTGAAATATCTTCTTTGCAGAACGAATTTGCAAAACTGCAAAAGGAAAAGGATGTGAAGAGTGATGAGTTGAATAAAAATTCGAGCAAAATAACTGCGCTGGAGAAGGAGGTCTTGTCTTGTGAGGGCGAGATAAAGTCTCTGGACGATTTGTCAAAACGTTGCAGGGCTAATGTGGAGGGGGCGTCTGGCGAGATTGCGCCTAAAATTGTTTATGAAAGGTGGTCGGACAACTTTAAAATTACTGCTGAAAAGCTGAAGCGGGACGCTGCAATTTATGAGTCTAACGCTAAGCGGAGAGAGGTTCTGAACAAAGACTGTGAACTGAAATCGGCTCTGCTGCAAAACGCAAAGGTTGCAGTGCCTAAGATTTATGCAGATTTCCCTGAATGGGACTCCGTTTGTTCTGAAGGCGAAGTGCGTGATGTGAACAGTTTTGCGACTCAGTTGCTTGCAGATGTCGTTGGCCTGAAAACTAAGATTTCTGCCAATATGGAGAGGCTTGCTCGCGCGGAGAGCGATATAGAGGCTTTTTTGGAACGAAACAAGGGTTTCTCTTTTGAAAAGCTGAAGGCTGTTGCTGCAAAAAGTGCCGATTTCATCGAAAAAATCAGGCTTCGTATCGCTGATTTGCAAAACGGCAGAACGGCTCTCCTTGGTGAGGTGAACGGCGGAAAAACGGCTCTGGACGAACTGAACAAGAAACGTCCGGAAGGTTTGCAAGACAATGTTTCGGCAAATGAGCTTGCCGCTTTGATTAAGATAGAGAACGAGGCTGTCAAGGTCTGTAGCCAGCAGATTGGAGGCAAAAAAAACTGGCTTGAGACTGAGGAGCGGAACAGAACTCTTTTTGCGGAGAAAAAACTTGAATTGGAGACGCTTGCCGTGCTGTTCGACAAGTGGGAGCGTCTGAATAAGATGTTTGGCACGAACAGGGGAAAAGCGTTCAATAAAATAGCGCAAAGCTATGTGCTTCAGGAACTTCTGAGTTGCGCAAATGGTTATCTGAGGTCTCTTAACGCTCGTTATGAGCTGAGCTGTCAGAGCGGTTCGTTGGGTATCTTGGTGCGGGATATGTACCTTGGCGGCACGTTGCGTCCGGGCAATACGCTTTCGGGCGGGGAGAGCTTCATCGTCTCGCTTGCTCTCGCGCTTGGATTGTCGTCGCTCGGCGGCGCAAGAATAACAGCCGACATCATCTTTATAGACGAGGGCTTCGGAACGCTTAGCCATGACTACTTAGACTCGGTTTTGGGTCTGTTGGAGCGTCTGCATGGAATCGGAGGGAAGAAGGTTGGCGTAATATCTCATGTAGATGTGCTCAGAGAGCGTATCCCTGCCCAAATACAATTGAACAAAAAAGGCGCAAGTGGCGCAAGCGAAATAGTTGTAAGGCGTTTGATGTAGTTTGTGTTGATGAATGCGATTCATTTCACATTCATTAAATATTCGCTTCACCTCTATTGAAATCACGTCCAAAACATTATCTTTGCAGAAAGAAAATTTCAGCGTATGGAGCAGACGTTAAAAA
>CALGHE010000124.1 GCA_937915765.1 uncultured Bacteroidales bacterium
ATCAGCGTTTCCCGTTCCTTGCAATTAATAACTGGAACTCTGAGTATGAACGTGTGCATTTGGGCGGTCTGACTTGCGACAGCGAGGACTTCTACAACGCGGAGGTGCATTCTAACGCTATTTTCTTGCCGAAAATGATTGAGGGCAGGGAACAGTTCGTGGGCTTCTTCCATACTGGCGCTTATCAGGAGGCTTTGAGCGGTTTTGGCGGCATTCAGCATTGCCTTTTGCCTGCTCCTAAACTTGTGGTAATTGACAAGGATGAGAATGGCGAATATTACACAAAGTTGTTCGCTAAGGAGCAGAGCTACAAGTCGATGCTGAAAATTTTGGGTTATTGATTTGTGCTTTTTATGCGTAAGTTTAAGTTTTGATTTCTAGATTTTTCGCAGATAAAGAAAGGAAGGTTTGTGCCTTCCTTTTTTGTTTGTAGAAGATGAAGGCTTTTGGGAGCTATAAGAAATAGTTCAGCCCAACGTGGCCGTATTGCATTTTTATTGAAGGACATGCGTTTTTTAGCAGGACGTAACTCTCAATCCCGGTGCAATGACAAGGGCACATCTGTTCTATTTTAAAAGTGTTTAGCCTGTCTGCAAGATGCGCAATCTTTTGCTCAGATTCATTCTTTATGTGAAATCCGCCTAATATCAAATTGATAGGAAGCCCGAATTTGGCAGATGCGCTTGTTATGATGTTGGATATGCCACGGTGCGCGCATCCGCTTATTAAGGATAATTTTTCATTTTTGACAATG
This sequence comes from uncultured Bacteroidales bacterium, assembly GCA_937915765.1. GTDB lineage: Bacteria > Bacteroidota > Bacteroidia > Bacteroidales > Paludibacteraceae > RGIG9379. The sequence goes on from CALGHE010000124.1 coordinate 755, forward strand.
GCAATGTAAAGCTCGTCAGCAAATTTGTCGTCGTGCGTTTCATCCTCTTCTTTTACTTTAAATTTGTTGAAATGAGTGTCTTGCATGTCTGATATGTTTATGTCTGGCATAACGTATATGCCTTCTGAAATCTCTGTCGGATTGTCTATATACACTATTCTGTTTTGCGGAATAGGGCAGCTGAGCGGCACGCCAACATATCTGTCTGCCGAAAATCTGTTGCAGTCAAATCCGCGCTTGACGTAAAACTTAGCTTTTGAATTTGCCTTCAGAAAGGCTTCTGTAGCGCCGGTGTGGTCATAGTGTCCATGGCTAAGAACTACAGTCTCAATCTCTTCAATCTTTATCTCAAACAGCTTTGCATTGTGCAGAAGAGCGTCGGTCTGACCTAAGTCGAAGAGTATTTTGTCTTTATTGTTTTCAATAAAGAGGGAGAAGCCGTGTTCCGCTTTCACGTCAGTCTGAAAAGCGGTGTTCTCCATCAAAATTTTTAGTTTCATATTTGTTATAGTGAAAGCAAAAGTCTTAGTTTGAACAGGTCAAAGCATCGTATGTTTGGCTTGTCCGACTTTAAGTTTTTTAATAAAATAGGGTTGAGTAAGTTGAGCAAAAGTTTCACAATCTGCTTGATTCTGTACTTTTCGATTTGTCTTAAGCATCTGAGCAGAGATACGTCTTTGTCGAAATTTATGTCGTTCAGTTTGTCTGAAATTAGTTTTATGTTTCTGACTGACTCTTCTGTTTTAGACAAGAATATGTCTGTCTTTTCAAGTCCGGTGTGTATAAGCGGATTGTCTATGTGCTTGACTTCTATTGACTTTTGTTTGAGATTCCAGCCGAAAAGAGTGTCTTCGTGACCGTATCCGCAGATGTTTTCGTCAAAATTCAAGATTGAAAAAATCTCTTTGCGAATCATGAAGTTGAACGGTGTGAACGAACTGTTCGGCGACTTTTGCCTTGTTTCGGCATTTCGCATTTCGCGTTCTGTTCCGTATTTCCACCGTAATATATACTGAGGCTCTGGAGGATTTGTGTGATATGCGGTTCCGCCAACAACAACGTCAAAGCCCGATGCTTTTGCGTAATTTTCTATAAAGTCGCAATTGGGCACTTCTGCGTCGCAATCCATCAACAGCACATATTGATTTTTTGCGGCTTTTACAAGCGCATTGCGTATTTTCGAACGTCCTATATTCTCCTCTAATTCCCTGTAATATACTGATTTTAAATTAATAATGGAACGGTTGATGTCTCTGAATTCTATTTTTGACTTGTCGTCAAACACCAATATTTCTACATTAAACGGTGCTTTTTCCGCTTGTCTGTGTAGCTCGTTCACAAGTTTAGTCACATCCCAATTGTAAACCGGGATGCAGATTGAGAGAGAAAAATTGCCGTCAAAACTCTTCATGTTCAGCCTATTTTGCCTGCTATAACCTCAACAAACGAATCTTTGTCAAAATATTTTTGAGCAAGATTTCTGATTTCTTGAGGTGTTATGGTTTGAATCGCGTCGGAACTTTTGTCGTAAAATGAGAAGTCGAATCCGTTCAGATGGAGCGGAATGAAGTGATCTGACAAGTTTAAGCCGCTGTCAAAAATGCGAAGAAGCTCGCCCATCATGAAGTTTTTCACCATATTTAGCTCGTCTTCTTGAATCAGGTCGTTCTGCAGGCGTTCCATCTCAAAATATACCTCTTTTATGAGCGGTTCCACAACGCCGACTCCGCACTGGGTGGTGATGAAGAAGTGCCCGTCGTTCAGGTGGTGCGTGGTAGCTGAGTTTATGCCGTAGGTATAACCTTTTTCTTCTCGGATGTTTGACATAAGCCGGCTGCCGAAATAACCTCCCAATATTGCATTTAAAACGGCAAATTTGTGATAATCAGGGTGATGGTAGTTGAACAGACGTTTCCCGATAAATACGCAAGACTGCACGGCATTCTCCTTTTCTATGAGGATGCGTCCGGTTTCAGAACTGTAGTCTGAGTCGTATTCCGGCTGCTTTGTTTGTCTTGGCTTGAAATTTTCCTTGCCGAAAACATCATCAATCTGCTTTATTGTTTGATCTGATATTTTGCCGCATACAACAATTTTGCAAATTCCGTTCTGATAGTGCTTTTTGTAAAAATCGACAAAAAGTCCTGTGTTCAGCTTTTCATAATCTGCCAGTTCTGAACAGCGTCCGTAGATATTGTCTTTGCCGTAAATGGACGAGATAAATTTGCGTTGCGCCAGAAACTGAACCTTGCCTGATTCGACCAGATACTTCTTTTTCCTTATATCCGAGTAGATTTTAAACTCGCTTTCCGGGAAGTTTGCGTTTTGCAAAATCTCGGAAAGCAAAGGAAGCAGCTCGCTCAGATGTTTAGAAAGCGCGTAAAGTGTCACGTATGAATAGTGATACGAGCAGGAGAACTGCAAGATAGCTCCGTAGAAGTCGAAAGTCTCTGCGATTTCTGCAGAGGTCATTTTTTTTGAGCCGGATTTGATGAGCTGGTTTGTGAACAGCGCGACCAGTTTTTGGGACTGCAGTGCGCTTCCGGCTGCAAAAATCCAGTCTATGCGCACAATATCCTCATCTCCGTAGTTGATTTTGAATATAGGCGTGCCGTTAGACAAGACTGACATTTCAGGACTTTTTTTGCTGAATGTCTGCAACGGATTTATCTGTGGCTGTATCTTTCTGTCTAACATTTTTTAACGTTTGTTTAGTTGAGATTGAAGAAACAGTTCCGCACGTTTCAAGTCGTCCGGCGTGTCTATCCCGATTGTTTCGGTGTTTGTCATGCCTACCTTGATTTTATAGCCGTTTTCAAGCCAACGGAGCTGCTCCAGAGACTCTGCAATCTCCAGACTTGACTGCGGCAGCTCTGTAATCTGTTTCAGCACATCGGCGCGGTATGCGTAAAGACCTATGTGCTTGTAGTATGTGTGAGTTTTAAGCCACTCTTCGGGTTCTGCTCCTCTGCGGAACGGCACTACAGACCGGCTGAAGTACATCGCTTCCATCTTCTTGTTAATGACAACCTTTGGCGAGTTTGGATTGGATAGAGCTTGCCATCCGTCGTTTGGCGTGAACGGCTTGACGAGCGTGGCTATTTGTGTCTCTTCCGAACGGAAGCACTCGCGGAGAGTCTCGATCTGAGACGGCTGGATAAACGGCTCGTCACCCTGTATGTTTATGATGACGTCGCAGCCCTCGCCAACTTTGCAGAATGCTTCGAAGCAGCGGTCCGTGCCGCTCTTGTGGTTTTCTGATGTCATCACCGCTTTTCCGCCAAACGAGATGACGGCGTCGTATATGCGCTGGTCGTCTGTCGCCACATACACAAGGTCAAGCACGCTTGAAACTTGCTCGTACACGCGCTTAATCATGCTCTTGCCGCAGATTTCTACCAAAGGTTTGCCTGGGAAGCGCGACGACGCATAGCGCGCCGGTATTATTCCGATAAATTTTGTATTGTCCATGTTTGTTTGTGCCATTGCGTTTTGCATTTGCGCCTGCAAATTTAGCGAAAAAAGAGCAAAGTGATTAAGGCTTGGTTTAATTTTGTTAGAAAAAGTTTTTGTTTCTGCGGGACTGTTGGCTCTCTTTTTGCTCTGTTACGAAGTCCGCATCGTTTCAATATAATCTGTCTGAACACAAATGTCTCTCAAAATCATCTTGATTTGTGGATTTTACCTAAAAACAAATTCTGAGAGTTTAAGTCTGATTGAATATTTTTTTGTATTTTTGGAGAATTATATAAAGGGGGCTATAAATTCATTTCGAGGAGTTTTTGAATTTATTTCGAGCAGATTGCAGAACGAAAGGAGGGAGTGGCGTGAGCTCTGAGGCCGACTGACAACCAGCAAGTTGCCGAAATAAATCAAAGTGCCGGAAAGTTTATCACCTGCTATTTATACTTTTTAAATTTAAAACGGTGAATTTATAGAACTCACCTGAAATAGTTATGGATACTTTTTTTGTAAAGATTTTTTTGATGGGGCTGTTTTGTCTGATTCTTTTCTTGACATGCAGCTGGAAGAAAGCGGTTTTGCTTTCTGTTGGGATTGTGGCGGTTGCCGCAGTCATAGGCGAGTATTCTTTTTCGTACGGTGTGTTTGCGTTAGCAAGTTACATCTGCGCGCATATCGGTCAGTGCAAGAGGCGTAAGGAGGTGGTCTTTCTGTTTAATGCGCTTGTTTTGAATTCGTTGGTGCTTTTTGTTTATTATTATAGTAGTTGGTGTTTCAAAGGTTTTTTGTATTGTGCTATTTTATCTTTATTTCATCAGGGGCTGATTTTGGTGTCTGTTATGGGGTTGCTTTGGGTTTGGGATTTTTGCAAAGAGTATGATGTGGCAAGCGATTTGAAATTAGTGCAGACGGAAGATAATAGTAAACTTGGTTTTTTCTTTGTTATTGGTGTGGCTTTCTTCTTGTCATTGCCAATTTGTATTTTTTTAAACTTTGTTGCTGATATTGTTGAAGGTGATTATTTTTATCTCTTTTGTGTGTTATTTATTTTCACGATTATTTTTTTATTGGCTTCTGCCTGTAACATTAAAGATGAGAAGAGGAGAGAGGTGCGGTTAAAGAACAAATTGCTTGTTGTCGCAGGCATGGCTGCGGTGATGATGCGTTATAACGGCGGTTACACAGACGGAGCGCGGGATCTGTTCCGCGGCTTTCTCGCAGAGCGCTACAGTGGAGCGGAGTTTTATGAGGAGCGTTTTGCTGAAGATGCGGAAAAGCGCCTTGAGCTGTTAATCGGCAAGCGTAAGCTTAGTTTCAAAAAGTTTTGCATTGAGGTGAACCGCAGTTTGTCGTACGAGGAGAAGGTCAATTTGACGCGCTTGCTTTTTGACATTGCGATACTTGATGGCAGCATCTATCCGGAAGAGCGCAATGTTTTGAGCAATATCATGGTGCATATTCGTATCGGCGAGAAGCAGGCACAAGCCTACGACAGTATGTACAGCCGCTACTATTACGACAGCCGCTCGAGCCGGGAGAGCGCGAAAGGGACTTACACTTCGTCGGGAACATACATGCCGTCGCGCGTTGTTGAGGCGTACGCGCAGCTTGGTTTGAAGGTCGGCACAGCCTTCGACGAGGTTAAGTGCGTTTACCGCCGCCTTGTCTTTGAAAACCACCCGGACCGTCTGACTCAAGCCGACGCCGCCACCCGCGCCGCCGCCGACGTGCGCATCCGCGAACTGAACCGCGCAATGATGGTCATAGAGGATTTTGTGGCAAAGTCGTGATGGTTTTATGAATGTTAAAAGAATGGATTTATGGAAAAGATATTTGATAAGATATTTGATAAGATATTTGATAATGATAAGACAGAATTGCTCTCCTTTGCATTTCTCTCTATAATGTTTGTTGGATTTCTTATAATGATTAAATTATCTGAAGGTGAAATTCATGGTGCTGATGTCAAGAAATTTGTTTTTGACATAATAAAACTTGTATTGTTTTTTGTTCTTTGCAGGTTTATATTCCGGCGGTGTGGCTGGCGGAAGGCGCTTCCGCTTTCTGTCGGAGTGCCGGTGGTTGCAGCTTGCCTTGGTGTGTTTGACTTGACTTACGCTTGGTTCGCTTTGTTTGGCATTGGCTATGCTCAGCTGAGCATGAACTCTGAGTATATGACAGAAAAAAGCGAAGAGCCGGCGGAGAGTGCCTTAAAGGATGTGACATTGTCTCCGTTTGGCATGGATTTCCATATAAAGATGTTTATGATTAACACTGTCGTGATGCAAATCCTGATGTTCTTATGTCTGCGATCTTTTTCGGTAGAGAGCTTTTGGGCGTTCTTTTTCTGTGCGGTGGCGTTGCAAATTTTTAGCATTGAAGTGTTAGGCTTCTTATTTATTATGTTAATGTTTTTGTTTTGTTTCTGTAAGAATAATTATGACGATTTCATTCAGATTTTCTTTTTTGTTGCTGCAATTGGTTTGTTTGTATTTTTAGTCTGTTGCTCTTCAGATGCAGTCAAGGCGTATAAGAAGGACTGGATTAGCAGCCCTTTGTTCAAAGTGGTTAAGGATAATAAGAATATTGTGTATAATGTCAGTTTGTGGATGTGCTTCTCGCCATTTCCTTTGATGTGTATTGTTTATCTGTTTTATCAGTCTTGGGGTCCGGGTCCGGATGAGTTTTTTAAATCACATTTTTGGAGTGTCCTATATTTTAATGCTATTACGTTAACATTATTTTTTGGGGGATGCATACTTGCGGGTTATGTTTTTAGCTGGCTAAGACATTATGTCAGAGTTTCTTTTTCTATAGGTGTGAGCCTTTTTCTCTTTATTCCGTTCCTTTTCTTCTTATATAACTTATATAAAGAGGAGATTTTAGGGGAATTTTCCAGTCATTGGAATATTTTCTATATGGCTCTATTCCCGGTTTCGTACTTTGTGGTTATGTCTGTTGTTTTTATCCAAGATGAGAAAGACGCAAAAGTTAGGTTTAAAGACAGAATCTTGTCGGTCGCAGGCATGGCTGCGGTGATGATGCGTTATAACGGCGGTTACACAGACGGAGCGCGGGATCTGTTCCGCGGCTTTCTCGCAGAGCGCTACAGTGGAGCGGAGTTTTATGAGGAGCGTTTTGCTGAAGATGCGGAAAAGCGCCTTGAGCTGTTAATCGGCAAGCGTAAGCTTAGTTTCAAAAAGTTTTGCATTGAGGTGAACCGCAGTTTGTCGTACGAGGAGAAGGTCAATTTGACGCGCTTGCTTTTTGACATTGCGATACTTGATGGCAGCATCTATCCGGAAGAGCGCAATGTTTTGAGCAATATCATGGTGCATATTCGTATCGGCGAGAAGCAGGCACAAGCCTACGACAGTATGTACAGCCGCTACTATTACGACAGCCGCTCGAGCCGGGAGAGCGCGAAAGGGACTTACACTTCGTCGGGAACATACATGCCGTCGCGCGTTGTTGAGGCGTACGCGCAGCTTGGTTTGAAGGTCGGCACAGCCTTCGACGAGGTTAAGTGCGTTTACCGCCGCCTTGTCTTTGAAAACCACCCGGACCGTCTGACTCAAGCCGACGCCGCCACCCGCGCCGCCGCCGACGTGCGCATCCGCGAACTGAACCGCGCAATGATGGTCATAGAGGATTTTGTGGCAAAGTCGTGATGGTTTTATGTTTCGTTGCAGTTCGTGTGCTGTTTTTTTTAGGTCGGCGATTGTGTTTATTATATGGCAACTTCTGCAAAGTTGTCTCGGGTGAAGTAATGTTTTTTTTCTAACTTTGTGCGTTAAATAGATAAATTATGATAGACTATTCAAAAGTTCCGTCGCCATGTTATGTGGTTGACGAAGTAAAGTTGAGGGCGAATCTTGCTCTTATACGTTCTGTGAAGGAGAGGGCTGGGGTTGAAATAATCCTTGCGTTCAAGGCTTTTGCGTTGTGGAAGTTGTTCGGAATTGTGCGTGAGTATGTTCCGTATTCCACTGCAAGCTCTCTGTCGGAGGCTCGGCTCGCGTTCGAGGAGATGGGCGCGTTGGCTCATACTTATTCTCCTGCATACACAGAAAAAGAGTTCCCGGTTATAGCGGAGTGCAGCAGTCATATATCGTTCAACTCGTTGTCGCAGTTTAGCCGCTTTTATCCGTATCTGCAGAAGATGGACAGAAAGGTCTCTTGCGGGTTGCGCATAAATCCGGAGTTCTCTCTTGTGGAGACTGATTTGTACAATCCGTGCGCTCCGGGCTCTCGTCTTGGTGTTGTGGCTGACTTGCTTGAAGATGGTCTGCCTGATGGTGTGGAAGGTCTGCATTGCCATACTCTTTGCGAGTCTTCTGCTGATGATTTGGAACTGATGCTCAATGCGATAGAGAAGGGTTTCGCTCGATTTCTGCCAAAGGTCAAATGGCTCAATCTGGGTGGCGGACATCTGATGACCCGTGAGGGGTATGATGTGGAGAAACTTATCTCTTTGCTGAAAAATTTTAAAGCTAAATATCCAAATCTTGAGATTATTCTTGAGCCGGGCAGCGCTTTTGCATGGAGAACGGGCGAACTTGTGTCTTCTGTGGTTGATGTGGTTGAGAATCATGGTGTTAAGACTGCTATTTTGGATGTCTCTTTTGCTTGCCACATGCCGGATTGCCTTGAAATGCCTTACAAACCGGCTATTGTTGGCGCTACAGACGAGGTGGAGGGCAAACCTACTTACAGAATGGGCGGAAACAGTTGTCTTTCTGGCGACTTCTACGGCTCTTGGTCTTTTGACAAGGAGCTGAGCGTTGGCGACAAAGTTGTTTTTGAAGATATGATTCATTACACAACGGTAAAGACAACTATGTTCAACGGTATTTCGCACCCTTCGATTGCTTTGTGGACTAAGGACGGAAATCTTGAAATGCTTCGTGAGTATGGTTATGAGGATTACAGGTCTCGAATGGATTAATCTCAACTCAGAAGAACTTAAATTTTCAGGGTGATCTTGTTGCTATGTGCTTTATAATGAAGAGCCAGAACGCCCGTTGGGCAGAGGGCATGGAGTGGACGATGAGGTATTTAAATAAGCATGGCTTAAAAAAAGGCTCAAGCTTTGAGGTCAGCGTTAAATATGCAGACGATGTTGAGTTCAAAGGAAAGGTAGGAAATAAAATTAAACGTGAAACAGACCTGACAAACCGTTTTAAAACGTCAGCTACGAACAAAGGTCATGAGTTTCTGGCTACGATAAATTACGGAGTGTCTTTCTAACGGAAGGTTAAGGCAAGGAAATAAAAAAAACATTTCTATAAATTATGTCGAGATGACTTAAACTAAATCGCAATTTGTAGAAGTTGTTTTAAGAATATTCTTGCATAAATTTCCTATAATAGTTAAATTTGCAAATCTTTTAAAGATTGCATAAATAGTTATAGATACATTTTATTATGAAACGACTCGTTGTCAGGCTTGTGTTGTCAGTTTTGATGTCTGTCTTGTGCTTTTCTGTAGCGCAGGCTGCCGTCACGTATCCGTTGCAGTTGTCTGCTCATATTTTGCCGCCTTACGGTTGCCGTCTGTCAGACTATGTGGTGCAGGGCATGGAGCGTCTGAACCTTACCGTCCTGCAGCGCGACTTGAGGTATTCAAACTATGATTTCCTCGTCAGAATGCAGGTGAAGCAAGGCACCAAAATAGTTATTAGCTCAACTGCCGGATATACAGTGAAATCAGGGCAGCTAACCCGGCTGAACTCTGCGAATCTGTTCAATGGACTGACGGCGGACATCACGGCTCAGGATAAATACAAAGAGAACGGTTTCTGCCTGAACGAGGGCGCTTACGAGTTTGTCTTTCAGGCTTTTGACGCTAAGAACACGGCGTTGCCGGTCAGTGAGCCGGTCTATTTCCATACATATCTGAGCAAGGCTCTTCCGCCGGCGTGCGTCTTTCCGGCAAATGGCTCGTGCGTGGATTACAAGTCGGCGGCTGTCAATTTCGCTTGGATGGAGAAGTCCGTGTCGATGCCTTCTAACGGAAAACGTTACTCCTTGGAGGTTTATGAGATGCCGGAGGGGTTTGACGGAACGGACCGAGCGGAAAACCTTGCGGGAGCCTCAGAGCCTGTTTACAGGAAAGATGACATAAACGGAAACGTTACGGTGCATACCGCTCCGATCAGCGCAGGCATGTTCATCAAAGGACGGACTTACGTGTGGCGCGTGCGCTCCTATTCTGCGGATTTTGGACAGGCGGACAGCCGCGTCTCCGGACATGTGGAGAATAACGGTTACAGCCAGTACTCGGCGTTCAAGTTCGGAACTTGCGTTGACGTGGAGGACGTGTGGAAGAAGAAAGACCAGGCCGCGATCGGGGCTGTCAAGTATGACAGCTCCAAAAAGCCGGTGCTTGAGAGTGTTGACACAAGCGGCGCCGTGGCGGTTGTGGAGTGGCGTCATGAGCCGGAAAAGTTCTGCGGATATGTTGTGGAATGGAATATGGCGGACACCGCCCTGGCGCCCTGGGGACAGAAGATCGTCTCCGAGAAGGACTCTTTCGCGTATATCTCCGGCTTAAGCTATGGTGTGGACTATATCGTGAGGCTTCGCGGCGTGATATGCAACGGCTCGGAGGAGCAGGCTTATTCGGCTTGCGCGGACAATGTGCTGTCTTTCAGGCTTGAGAAGAGGGAGGATGCCGAGTGCGGGAATCCGGTGCCGCAGGTGACGTCGCTTGTCTCGCTGAAGGAGGCTATGAAGGAGGGCGACGTGCTTATGTTTGCTCACGGCTTCAATATTCACTTCGGATGCATC
>CALGHE010000125.1 GCA_937915765.1 uncultured Bacteroidales bacterium
TCGATATTGGTTATGGACGAGCAACCTGAGAAAGCGTACTCTCCAATCTCTGTTATTCCTTCTGGGATATCGATATTGGTTATGGACGAGCAACCTGAGAAAGCGTACTCTCCAATCTCTGTTATTCCTTCTGGGATATCGATATTGGTTATGGACGAGCAACCTGAGAAAGCGTACTCTCCAATCTCTGTTACACTTTCTGGTATTGTGATGCTGGTTAAACTTTTACAATCTTTGAAAGCTTCCGAGCTAATCGAACTTACACTTTCGGGAATTGTTACGCTCGTTAAAGAAGAACATCCAGAGAAAGCAGATCCGCTAATCGAGTACAGACCTTCAGGGATTGTCACGCTGGTCAAGGATGAACACTCTTTAAAAACACCAATTCCAAGCCACATTAAACCATCTGGAATTACAACACTTGTAAGAGATTTGCAACGAAGGAAAGCATATTCTTTAATATCATATACTCTATACTCCTCTCCCTCATAAGTTACGGTCGCCGGTATGACAATATCGCCTGAATACTCATCCTCATAAGAGTTATAACTATCACCCCTGTAAGTCACTGTGGCTAATTTCCTTACCGGATCAAAATCATAATAGATTCCGTCCACTTCCGTGTCTGATGCCATTGCTCTGAATGCGGTCAGCAATATGGCAATGAAAAACGTTGAAAAATTTCTTAAATTCATATATAGATTCTTTTTTACACTAGCAAGCAAACTGAACTTCGTTACGGCCACTGCTAAAACGTTTAATTTTTTTTTGCAAAGGTAATGCAAATCTCCTGACAAAAACAAACAGTTAAGCATCTTTTTTTGCACATATGACAGGTAATTTATTAACAATCAATTATTTATAAATCTACATTTTATTTCCCTGATTTACAAATATTTAATTATAGGCAACTTCTTGTTTCGGATGCTTTTGAATTCATTTTGCTTATCTTGTTCATATTCACCCAGTCTCGATGCCGTTCCGCTTTTACACAAATAAAAAACAACACGGGCAAGACCACTTAAATCACCTTGACTAAATTTAACAGTCGCAAAAAATTGTTTATAAAATTTAATCTAAATTCTAATTAAAAAATTAATTTTGCGTATTAACTTTACAAGATGACACATAAAGAGATTATTTCGACATACAGAGAGATTTGCAATCTCATCCTGAACAGACAGATAAAGTCTTCGTTTGACAAACTTGACGTGCTTGTGTCGAGCCTGCAGAACGGCGCATGGGCTGACCGCAAAGAGGAGCTTGAGACCAACTATAAATTCATGCTGCAATACACTGCCAACGGAGTTTCCGACCCTCAGCAAGAGAGCATATACGCAAGTATCCAGCTGCAAGCTCTGGACTTGGCAGACTGCGTGACCGACGCGCTTCTGGAACGCGACTCGTCCAATTTCGTATATTCACAGAAACGAATATTCTGCATAAACAACCAGCCCGACATAGAGTCCATAATAAAAGAGCTGGAGAGCTTTCATCTGAACGAGTCGCTCGCCGACCTGCTTCAGGAGAGCCAGATTGCAAGCAACGAAGACTACTGCAAGAACCACGACAGGCTTCTGTCCGGCACGTTCAACAGGCTTTGGCTCACGTCCAAATACAAGTCAGACGAGACAGAACTGTGCAGAAGGCTTTTTGAAAGCCCGTCTTTTGACGTCACAGACAAATGCGTGCTGGTATCCTCCGTGACGTTGGGGCTGATGCAGATGTTCGACGAGGCGAAATTCAACATCCTTTTCAAAGCCTTCGCCGACAGCGACGCGCTAATTAGGCAGAGGGCGCTGGTCGGAATACTTCTCTGCATGTACATCTATCAGAAACGCCTTGAATTATACCCAAATGTAACGGGACAGTTCAACTGCATACTTTCAGACAAGTCAAACGTTGACAATGTAAAAAACACTGTCATACAAATAATAAGGAGCAAAGAGACAGAAGGGCTAACGAAAAAGATCAAAGAGGAGTTCATTCCAGACATGATGAAGGTCAGCCCAATAATTCAGGAGAAAATAAATCTGAAGGACCTGATGGACGAGTCTCTTTTTGTAGATAAGAACCCAGAATGGGAAGAGTTGTTTGACAAGAACGGAATCACAGACAAAATCAACCAGTTCACAGAGCTTCAGATAGAGGGGGCGGACGTGTTTTTAGGCACATTCTCTTCTATGAAGAACTACCCGTTCTTCTACGACATCTGCAATTGGTTCCTGCCGTTCAAACCGACACACTCCGCCGTCAAGGAGTTGTTCAAGGACAAGGAAATCGAAAACGCATTCATGCCGATGATGCGGGCTTCTCTGCTCTGCAATTCGGACAAGTACTCCCTGATACTCAGCCTGCTTGAACTGCCGGCGTCTTACAAAGAGATGATGATGAAGTCGCTCAACATGCAGAAGGGGCAATTGGAAGACATGGCCGCAGACGACAAGATTTTGCAGAAGTTCAACAACGCAAACACAATCACAAACCAGTACGTGCAGGACTTGTACCGATTCTTCAGGCTTCACAGCCGCAAAAAAGAGTTTTCCGACCCGTTCAAGCTATCTTTCAAGTTTCATAAGCTGCCGTCTTTCCAAAATATAGAAGACAGGGCTTCGGTAATACGCTTCTGGGGCGAATTCTTTTTCAGCAAGAACTTTTTTGAAGAGGCGCTTTCCGTATTCGAAGAGCTTAAAGAGGAGTTCCCGCTCGATGCCGAACTGCATCAGAAGACCGGATATTGCTACCAGCAGGCGCTTGAGTTCGAAAAGGCTGTAGAATGTTACAGACAAGCTTACTTGATAAAGCCTGACAATATATGGAACTTGAAAAAAATAGCGTTCTGTTACAGGAAGCTTGGCGACTCGCAAAATGCGCTTAACGCCTATCTTGACGCGGAACATATCGAGCCGGACGACCTTTCGCTACAGCTAAACATCGGGCAATGCCACTTGGAACTGAAGCAATACGAAGAGGCCCTGTCGGTATTCTTCAAGATAGAGTATCTGTCGCCAAACAACCCGAAAGTCAGACGCTCCATCGCCCTTTGCTCTTTCTTGACCGGCAAGGTGGAGCAGGCGAAAAAATATTACAACAAAATAGAAGATAAAACTTACAACGACTGGATAAGCATAGGACATACGGAACTTTGCCTGAACAACAGGAACGAAGCCGTGAACGCCTACGCGCAAAGCATGCGCATGCTTAACGGAAACACAGACAAATTTGACGAGATTTTCAGCTACGACAAAAAGTATCTGCTTCAAAACGGCGTGAATCCGGACGAGCTGCCGCTAATACTGGACAAAGCCAGATATGAGGCGCAATGCTAACGCGACTCATGCGATTCAGGACAAAGCTACACAACAGGCTTTGCGCTATTACTTTTTGCAGTTTTCAGGAATTTTGTTTCGGAAGCCTGCTTTATACATAGCGCAGCCGGTTGGATTTACTGAAATTTCACAAGATTCACAAGCCACACAAACGGAGCGTTCCAATTTATAGCAACTTCGTTAGTAGAATAGCTGCACGACTCGTCTAAGTACATACGAGCCGGATATACCAGCGACGGATAATTGGACTTGCCACAATCCATCACCTGATTAGGGTTAGGCCCGCCAACAAGACAGCCCGGCACAGGCGCCTCTATACCATCTGAATAAGAACGGCGGTCGTGCAGATTCATCGGCGACTTGCTGCCGAACCCGGTGACAAAACAATAATCCGTGGAGTTACGTCCCAGAAGATAGTCCAGACACGCCTGCGCTCCATCCTTGTACGACTCCTCGCCAAGACGGTCCCCGGCAACGCCAAGCAGGACTCCATTCATCGCAATTGTGCCGTTGCTACCCCAGTCAAACTTCTTTAAAGGAATCTTTCCTGCAGAATGATAATACTGTTTATAAACAACATCCGAAAGGCTCTTGAACTTGCGTCTCACCTGGTCCTTTTCAACAAACTTCGGCAATCTTTCCAGATTAACAATCAGAGAAAGCAGACCAAGCCCGTTCACATTATTCCACGTCGGCGAGCTGAACTTAGAAAAAAAATCCAGCCTATCAGAAAACCGTTTCTCGCCCGTCGTTATCAAAAGTTCCGAAGCCGCCCAGAACACCTCATCTTTCATGTCGTTATCAACAAAGTCGCCGGTAGTCACATCTTTCGGATTCACAAAAGACACGTTCGGGTTCCTCTCCGCCCAGTCCCAAGCCCTAAGCGAAGCCTTCAGCAAAGTTTTCGAATAACCTTCGGTAATATCATCATAAGGCTTGAACACACGAGACGCCATGGCCGTCACCGCAGCAAAATCAAGAGCCGCAGAGGTAGATCGTCCAATCATAAACCTGTCCGCCTCATCCTCATGCGGCATCATCAAGTCAGAAAACCGCAACGTGGAGACTTTAAAATACACACTGCCGTCTAAAGGCTCCTGCATCGTCAGCAGCCAGTCAAGCTCCCACTTGAGTTCATTGAGAATATCAGGCAAAGAGTCTCCGCTCTCAGGGATATTCATACACTGTTTGTTGAAATGCTCAGGGAACATTTCGTAAGCCGCAATCAGCGAATGAGCCGAAAACGCCGCAGTCACCACATACTTGCTATAATCACTGTCGTACCAACCTTTGGGCGAAGAAAGCACACTCTCCGCATGGCGATTCTCAGAACTGACCTCCCTATGCAAAAAAACCATAGTGTCCGGATGCCCCATAGGCCGCGAATAGTCAACACCCCTGAAAGTTGCATACTCAGGCTTAATTTCAGACGAAGCCCTCCACAAATAAAAAGCCTTCTGAGACCAAAAAGCAAGCGAGTCATAAACAGTTGAGTCCGAGACTACAAAAGTGTGCGACCGTTCGCCACCCGTCTGTATGTAGAACTTGCCTTTTCTGCTGAAATCTGAAAAATCGACAAACTGCACAGTCTCGCCGGACGCGCTCCAACGGCGACCGACAGGCGCGTCCGCATCATACACAATCGCGTCAGTCTCCGCGCTTCTGATCAAGAACTCGTCCGCCTCAATGTCAGATAACATTGCGACTTTACGTCCGTCAACACAATACCCGACCTGATTCACATGGATAAAATTCTGAGCAAATGCGGTTTGAGCAAACGCAGTTCCCAAAACCATTATTATGGACAAAAAAAACCTCATAATCATTGAGCATTTAAGTTCAAAGTGCCAGAATCAGCAAACGTCCGAGCCTGTTTAAACGACCGCTGCAACAAAGCAATCCGCCAGCCCGAAAACCAACGCGTTACATTCAAGCAAGGCAACTTCTATAAATTAACCTTTGTCCACCATGCCGATATTTGTTCCGTCACGAAGCCAGAATCAAAATCAGCCCAAACAAAAGCATTTCAAGAGCTTTCGCCCTAATTTATAGAAGTTGCCCTAAATCTGACATACAATGAAGGGAAATGAAAATTATAAATTAACACTCAATCCCACAAAATCAATCCAATTTCAAAACCTCAAGAAAGGCCTTCTGAGGCACCTCAACCGAACCAATCTGCTTCATTCTCTTCTTACCCTTCTTCTGTTTCTCTAACAGTTTTCGCTTACGCGAGATGTCACCACCGTAACACTTTGCCGTCACGTCCTTGCGCACAGCCTTGATAGTCTCACGAGCGATTACCTTCGCTCCGATAGCCGCCTGAATAGCGACGTCAAACTGCTGTCTCGGAATGAGTTCCTTCAGCTTTTCGCACATTCTCTTGCCCAGCGTGTAGGCATTGTCGAAATGAGTCAAAGTAGAAAGAGCATCCACAGGCTCGCCATTGAGCAGCACGTCAAGTTTCACCAGCTTAGAGTCTCTCATCTCGCTCGGATGATAGTCAAAAGAGGCGTATCCCTTAGAAATACTCTTCAGCCTGTCGTAGAAGTCGAAAACGATTTCGCCAAGAGGCATGTTATAAATAAGCTCCACCCTATTGCCGGAAATATACTCCTGCCTTACCAATTCGCCACGTTTTCCGAGACACAGCGACATTATAGGACCGATATAATCGGTAGTTGTGATGATAGACGCCCGGATATAAGGTTCCTCAATCCTGTCAATCATCGCAATATCAGGCAATCCGGACGGATTATGCACCTCAATCTTCTCGCCCTTCTTGGTATATACATTATAACGCACATTAGGCACGGTAGTTATCACGTCCATATCAAACTCACGGTCGAGGCGTTCCTGAATGATTTCCATGTGAAGCATACCCAGGAAACCGCAGCGGAATCCGAAGCCGAGAGCAAGCGACGACTCAGCCTGGAAAGTCAGAGAAGCATCGTTAAGCTGCAATTTTTCCATCGAGGCCCTCAAGTCCTCAAAATCCTCTGTGTCAATAGGATACACACCAGCAAAAACCATTGGCTTAACCTCCTCAAACCCTTCGATAGCCTTTTCACAAGGATTATCCACATGAGTGATTGTATCACCAACCTTAACCTCTTTCGAGGTTTTTATACCCGAAATAATATAGCCCACATTACCAGCAGAGATAGCCGAACGCGGTTCCATATCAAGTCTCAAGATACCAATTTCGTCCGCATCATAGTTTTTCTCCGTTGCGACGAACTTCACATGGTCGCCCGTCCTCATAGTTCCGTTCAGCACCTTAAAATATGCGATAATACCTCTGAACGGATTAAACACAGAGTCAAAAATAAGGCACTGCAGCGGCGCGTCAGGGTCTCCAACAGGCGGTTTTATGCGGTCCACTATGGCATGCAAAATATCCTCCACGCCCTCGCCAGTCTTTCCGCTTGCGCGAATAATCTCCTCGCGTTTGCAGCCGAGCAGTTCAATAATCTGGTCCTCCACCTCGTCCGGCATAGCGCCCGGCAAGTCAATCTTGTTCATGACCGGGATTATCTCCAAGTCATGTTCCAGAGCCATGTAAAGATTAGAGATAGTCTGAGCCTGTATTCCCTGCGAAGCGTCAACAATCAGCAGCGCTCCCTCGCAAGCGGCGATAGAGCGCGAAACCTCATAGGAAAAATCGACGTGTCCCGGAGTATCAATCAAATTGAGAGTGAACTTCTCCCCTTTATACTGATAATCCATCTGAATAGCGTGGCTTTTAATCGTGATTCCACGCTCGCGCTCCAGATCCATATCGTCAAGCACCTGAGCCTGCAAATCCTTGCCCGTCACTGTTTTGGTAAATTCCAATAGACGGTCTGCCAAGGTACTTTTCCCATGGTCAATATGAGCAATAATACAAAAATTGCGGATATTCTTCATCTAAAACAAAAATTTGCGCGAAGATAATCAATAAGCATCAAAATTGCAACAGAGAAAAAACAAAAGAGGGGTTGTCCATAAACGGGCAGCCCCTCTTACGTTGTTCAGTCTGTTAACGTTTTATAATGAGACGCTTCTGAGAGACAGCCTCGCCTTTCTTAACATTCACTAAATAAGAGCCACTCGTGTTGTTGCTAACACTGATTGTCACAACATTGTTTGAAACCACGTAGTCAACCTTGTCAAGTTCCTTGCCGGAAGGAGTAACCAAAGACACGCCAACGACAACAGAATCCTGATCCGAGATTTTTTCTGCAAATTCCACTGTAAAGCTGTATTTTGCAGGATTTGGCGAAATTGCAATAGGCATGCTCCATTTAACCGAGCCTTTACCTAAGTACTCGAAAGGAGCGCCTTCTTCAACATGCCACTTCTTTTCTTCATCAAGAGTACGCACATAAAGAGTATGCTTTCCGATGTTCAGTCCGGACAAATCAACCGGGAAAGCAAGCCTCAAGCCGCCTTCCGCAACAGTCACCATATTTGCGTTGCCAACACCCGGATCTTCATCAAAATAATATTCTGCACTTGTAACCTTTGCAGGCAGCTCCATATAAACAAAAGGAGTTGTCACCACGTCAGACCATTTGTTTGCGTTATCCAAGGCACGCACATTCAACGTATGGTAACCCGGCTGCAAAGAAGATACATCAGGCTTTTTCAACGTGATGTTTTTGCGAAGAGAATCCAGCACCATAGACTTTATGAAAATACCCTTGCCTTCTCCTGGGTCTTCGTTATAGAAATACTCCGTTCCCACAATTTCAGAAACCTTTTCAAACAGCACAAAAGGATAAGAAACAGTATGAGACCAGCCTTCCGAATTTCGTCCGCGCACATTAAGAGTATGGAAACCAACGCTCAAGCCAGACATGTCTGCGTCGAACTTCAGCTTGCCACCTTTTGCAGGGCCGCCAAGCAACCCTTTGCCATATCCGGGGTCTTTGTCAAAGAAATATTCAGTAACAATCAGTTCCGAAGAGTCCAACGCGGACGAAAGGTTATAAGTAACAGCCACCGGCATACCCTGCAGCAGATTCACAGAAGTAGGTGCGCTCACATTGTACACAACCGGAATCGAAGGAAGCCCCGAAACGATATACGGATTAACGCCGCCGAAAGCTCCCAAAGCTCCGCCGTCAGAAGCAGACATGGCTATAGGAGAATCGCTCTTAAATTTGTAATTGCTGTCCAAAGAAAACTCCGAGCCCTCCATGTACTGCGAGAAATCCCCGCTATAATTGTTGATGAACGCAGACGTGTTCGTTTGTGTCTTACCCTGTTCATACATCACATTCTCCACAACCGTGCAGAACTTAAGTCCCTTAACCGTTCCGTAACGAGAATACTTACCAAATGTATTATGCTCTATACGGCAACGTTCGAACTGCGCCACATTACCGCAAATGATATTATTGGAAATAAAAACATTCTGAGGATAGCCGCGACCTTCTATATTTCCGACAACAAAGCACTGCTGAATCGAGCACCCGTTCACATTAGACGCCACTCTTATCGCATCAGAAGAGCCTGCAAGAATCTGGCACCTGCTAATCATCGCGCCGTTTGCCTTAACCTCAAGTCTAGGGAGAATAACGCCGCTGATATGAACATTTTCAGCAAGCAACTTAACCTCGCCGCCAATAAACGCCTCGCCAGGAGCATAGCCCGTCACCCTGTTCTCTGCGAGCAGGAAGCCAGGACCAATGATTGTCACAGGCTTGACTATCTCAATATCGTCAAAACTATAAGCGTCTCTTGACCCATAAGCCTGCGACGACGCCTCCAAATAGATTGTATCACCCGACGCAGCATCGAGCAAAGCATTTTCCAAAGAACTATACCCCGCATCTATGTTCGGAGTATTATTCACCCTCATCACCTTCGCCTCTACAGAAAGCGACAGCAACGACAATGCTACCAAACCGATTATCTTTTTCATTTCAATTAAATATTTTTCATTATTAGGATTAAACTTGGGCCAACCAGACCACGACGATCGCAATCCACAACAGCAAAGACAACGCCATCATAAAAAAGCCTGCCAAAACAGCCGCCACACAGAAAAACGGCATCCGCACGCAAATCCGGACAACGCTGCCATCAGCACTACTCATCGGGCTTAAAGCCTCAAGCACAGTTAGTCGCCACACGCAAGAACAAAGGCATTTCAGAATATAAACACGTCATAAACCGACATCTGTCCAGCAAACCCTTCTCATACAAAAAACTCCCCGAACAGCAGTTAATTCTTCACAAAACCTCATTGTTTCTTCGCCGAGACACGAAGAATCGCCGTAACGCGAAACTACCAAGTCCACAAATATTCTCAACGATTTGCAAATTTAAAATAAAATTTAAGAAAAACACAATTTGAGTTTACATTTTAATCTTTTTTCTTCAAAAAAAATCCGTTTTTTTTCAATCAGTCAGAAAACCTTGTCTTTCACGCGCAAAAAAAGGAGGAAGATACAAATCTTCCTCCTCAAAACAAACAACTATCAATGTTCTTATTATTCAATCTTCACCACTTCTACCGAGCCTTTGTTCACCACGCCGTTCTTCATCGTAACTTCGTAGTAATAAACGCCAGGGTCAGCCATCATGCCTCTGTAAGTGCCATCCCATCCGTCTTCACCTTCGAACAGCATCTGACCGTAACGGTTGAAGATACGCACACTATAGCCAGGCATAAACTCGTCGTTCATGCCATCCTTCACATAAGGAGTGATAGCCGTAGGCAACTGGTCTAACACATCCATGCGCACAAGGTTAGAAGGCAGAGCAGGACAGACGCTGTCGGTCACGACCACATAATACATCGACGTATCCATAGCCTGAGAGATATGGTACTTGAACGGCTCTTCAGTTTCGAAGCTGTGCGTTACCGCAAGCAGTTCGTCATCCACATCCATAGGATTGTCATATTTAGTCTTCACATCGCCGAACTCGTCGTACTCTATTCCGTATCTGCCGTCATACAAACCGTCCACACGATACCAATAATAAGTCAGCGGCCTGTAGTTCGTCTTCAGCACAAGGTCTGCATCCTCGCCTCTCCACACACGCGCCTTATCCTGAGGCTTCGTAGTCAGAACTAGCTTGTCCACCTTATAACGTTCACGGACATTAACCACGATAGAGTCAACGCTCTTGAGTTTTTCCGCTCTCCAAAGGTCTAACAGCTCTCTTGAGTTGCCAAGCAGTTCAAAACTATCTATCGGCGAATAATCCTGAGCACCGCCACATACGAAGAAGTAGCTGTCTTCAGAAGTTGTTCTACCACATCGGTTATCCGCATAATAAGCCAAATCTCTCTGACCGCCAGTGTAGTACACAGAATCCTTAGACTTGTAAACAACACCATCAAGCATCCAGCCCTCCTCTGTTATAGGAGCACCCATATTGTCAATGCAGACATTGTATCTGTGAGACAGAGTGTCGTCCTTTTGGAACAGCGGAATCGAGTCGTACTCACAAACCACGATAGAGCCAGTATCCAGAGACACTCTTGGACGTTCATAGAGTCTCACATCAAAATAAGCTGTATCTTTACAGAACGCCACCGTGTCCATAGCGACAACCGCATACCTTCCAGACTTGCTTCTGCGAGACAATTTCAACAATTCCTTATCATCAAGCTTATTATCTTCTCCGTAAGTAAACTTATTGTTACTGTAAATCAAGTTTTCAGCAGCAACATCGCCCCTGTAATAATCAACAAATATACGGCTCGTATAAGAGTACCATTTTCCGAACACTTGCCTCCAAATATGGCCAGAATAATTTACTACAGACTTCGCATCCAAGTCAACAATAGCGTCGTCAGACACACAAGAGTCAACATCAAAAGCTTCCAATTTAACAATCTCTTTTCTATCCTGAACTTCCACGTAACAATCAACAACCTCTGTATTACCGCAAAGGTCCTTGATATAAACCTTAACATCCATAGACTCTGCAATAGTGTCTCCAACAGGAGGTTCCTGAGTAATGATGATATTGTCGAGATTTTCAACACAATTATCTTCTACATTACCCTTAACCGTAACAACAAAGTCCGGCATCTTGAACTTACACTGATAACCTATGTTTGTTGCGCGCAACGTATCCAACCAGCCCTCTGGCTTGATGAATCTAGGAGCAAGCGTGTCCCTGATTTCATACTTGTGAGTCACGGCAGTCGCCGCGTTACCGCAAGAGTCAAACGCAGTCCATGTGCGGATAATGTCGTAATTGTAATAGTCGCAAGAATCCGGAGAGAGGTCTCTGTCGTTCTCCTCTGTCATCACTGCCAAAATACTGTCGCCACAATTATCTATAGCCCAAACAGTGTCAGGAGCGACCGGAATATCTTCTGAGCAAGACAGCACCTCTTTTACGGCATCCAACTGTATAACAGGTCCCACATTGTCATACACATAGAAGTAGTGACCTTCACCACACTCTATAACTCTGTCAGACAGGTCTATCACGTAGTAATAGCGCTGCACAAGCATAGAGTCACAAGGCGAGCCTACCAAAGTGTCTCTGTATCCAAAGGAGCCATCCTTCACTTTTTCCGGCACATCAATAAAGCCGCCTTTCTCAAAGAATTCTTTTTCTGTCAACGGAGCCGGCACATCTTTAAGACAAGCGTAAACCTTGCCTTTGTCCGGATTAACAGGACAATTAAGGACAGGAGGCACCAAGTCTTCCACTATAACATACTTAACACACGACGAATCGGCATTTCCTGCAGAGTCCTTAACAATCCAAGTCACTTTCGTTGTACCAAATCGGAACGTGTCTGTTTCTGTCTGGACTTTGCCATTCAGCACAAGGCTCAATTCCGTTGTCACCTTCGACTTGTCACTACATTCAAACAGCACTTCCGGTTTAACCAGACCTAACTTAGCCACAGAGTCAAATGCAACACCCTTTCCGACGTAAAGCGTCACTTTGATTGTGTCTGCATTTTCAGGATAACACTTAACAGCCGGAGCCACAGTGTCTTCCACAGTGACAGCCTTCTTACAAACGAAATCACTTTCATAAGTAACAAATTCGTTCGAATACTTAAACTGATAAGTCCAAACCACCGTGTCTGTTCCTATTTCATAAACTGCGTCCAAATTCTTTCCAGAGACGCGAGTCACTGTCGGAGTCATCTCAGTTTTATCGCACGGATTAAGCACCTTTTCCACATTCAAATTGATTTCAGAGGCATCCACCGTACAATTTTCAGGAGCGAAATAAACCGTAGTGTCCTTCATTGCAATCTGGTCGCAATCCACAATCGGCTCGTCGCTATCGCCAATCTTCACATACTGGTAACATGTATCCTCACCGTCTTTCAACGTGCTTGACGTATCCTTTATGATCCATCTTATCTCTGTAGATGCGAAATAAGGGCCGTCCAGTGCTCCTCCATCCTCTCTTACTCCAACCGCCACAATCGTATCCTTAGTGCATGGATTGATAGCGAAAGGAGGTCTCAAGTCAATCGTTTTGCCATCCACGAAACACTCACCTTCAGAAATCGCCACTTCAATCGTATCCAAAATCTTATTGCCTAAAGTATCCTCATCACAATGAAGCTCAAGTCTCATCGAGTCGCTCTGAACCAGCACTTGCTGGTCGCAAGTAACAACCGCGCTGCTGTACGGACTTGTAAACGTCCATGTGATTGTTGTATAACCAACATTGTATATGCCGTAAAGGTCTCCGCCGTCAGCACGCACACCAACGCCCGGAACCGAGTCTTTCGTGCAAGCGTCTAATGCATACGGAGTTTTAATCATCTCCGCGTCAAGTATAGTGTCACAACCATTTATGTACGTAAGCAAAGGCACCTCGCTCATCTCCGCACAGTTAAACTCAGGTTCTATGTCACCCTTCACTATAACATTCTGGTCACAAGAGTCTGTCTTCACGCTGTAAGGACTTTCAAAGTACCAGCGGATAACAGTTTTACCCACAGGATACTCATCTGTCAATTCTTTTCCGTCAAGACGCACACCACGGCCAGGCACCAGCTCTTTAGTACAGCTGTCCTTAGCATTTGGCACAGGAACATCCACTTCGCTCGCGCTCACCGGAACACACTGAACAGACTGAACTGTAATATCCGTCAACGTAGAACAGTCTATATTAGGTTCCCAGTCGCCCTTCACTATAACATTCTGGTCGCAAGAGTCACTCTTCACGCTCAACGGGCTTTCAAAGTACCAGCGGATAACAGTGTTTCCTACAGGATATGCGCCGTAAAGGTCTCCACCATCAAGACGCACGCCTTTGCCCGGAACAGGGATTCCCGTACACGAATCCACCGCAATCGGTGTAATAATCTTAGCGCTGCCAAGAGTCACAGACTTGCAATTTGTAGTTGTATCTACGACAGGAGCGTTACCTAACGAATCACAATTGAACACCGGAGCTGCAGAACCTAAAACAACAATCTGCTGTTCGCAATTCAAAGGCTTTGTGTTGAACGTGTCATTAAAGAACGTCCAAACAACCCTGACTGTATCTCCCACTTTAAGCTTCAGGCTCTCAGTATACTCAAGAGTGTTGCCAGTTTTAACATCAATCAGTTCAAAGACGCCCGGAACCTCCTTCTTGTCACCATTTTCATCCACGATACAGTCTATCGTAGCAACCGGTTTTGGAAGCATTGTATCAACTCCAACAAAATCGACATCGCACAATCCTTCTGCCGTCACAAGACGCAGCTCTTTGTCAAGAGTTTCACAATCGAAGTTTGGCGCAATAGTATCCTTTACAGTCACAACCTGCCTGCACTCTGCAGGAGCACGCATTGTAAAGTTATAGTAATAAACTATGGTATCTGTACCAAGCTCGTAATTGTCAGTCATCAACTTACCTGAAGTTCTGTAAGGGCCTTTCTCTCCTGATACTGGATGTTCCGGAACAAATTCCGCACCAGAGCACAAGTCGAACACTGGCTTGACAGTTGATTCTATGTTCAAGTCTTCCGCTGTGATAAAACAGTCCTTTTCATCCAGCAGCACAAGAGTGTCCGGATAATCTTTACAATCCACCATCGGCTTGTTGATGTCTTCCACAATCACAACTTGGAAACAGTTATGAACGTTATCAACCAAAGTTTCTGTAGTGTCCGTAAACGTCCACTCAATCTTAGTCTCTCCAAGACGGTAAACAGAAGTGAACGACTCTCCGTCCGAACGTTTCTTCACCCCTGCGATAGAGTCCTTTGTACAAGGATTAATCGCATAAAGTTGATCAATCTTAATGCTGTCGAACGGCACGAAACAGAATCCGTTTTCCACATCCACACGGATTGTATCGTTCTTAAGAGAATCACAATTGAACTCTATCGGCTGTGTAGTGCGCACATGAACAGTCTGGTAACAAGTGTCAGAAGCGCTGCTGAACGGACTGTCGAACACCCACATTACCTTAGTTTTACCCAACGGATAATCGCTGATCAGAGGCAAAATGTCTCCTTCTGCCGTCAACTGATAACCTACGCCAGGCACATCTTTCTGCGTACAGTAATCCTTAGCCACAGGAGTTGGGAAATCCACAGCCGCAGCGTCCAGTTTACAACCTACCACCTGTTTTTCTATAACCTCCAAATCATCACAATTAAAGACCGGCTTTTGGTCGCCTGTCACCAAGATAGCCTGATAACAGACTTTAGGAATTTCGTTTATAACTGTGTCAACAAATGTCCACTTAACAATAAACGTGTCACCCACCGCATAGCGAGTCGGAAGCTTATTGCCCAAAGTATCTGTAGCGACACCATAAATTGTGTCTCCCGTGCAAGCCTCCAAAGCAAAAGGGCTGCCAAGAGAGTCCGCAACGACATCTCCAGTTATGTAACACAATTCTGGGAGCGACGCCAATCTTATAGTGTCGAGGTCGTCACAATTAAATAAAGGAGCCATGCTGTCCTTCACCGTGATAACCTGATTACAAACAATAAGCTGATTACCGAACGAGTATTCCCAGCTAATTGTATCCACACCTACCGAGAACACATCGTCCATCTTCTTGCCAGAAGAACGGGTTGTGTCTGGTATAATCACCTTATTTGTACACAAATCTATAACTTCAGGAGCATAGATAACAACCTCTTCGGCTGAGATTTCGCAATCTTCCGGCTTCAAGCGGAACACTTTGTCCGGCATATTGTCACAATCCACAGGAAGCTGATTAACGTCACCCACCTGAATATTCTGGAAACAAGTGTCTATCGGGTCAACCAAAGTTCCTGTAGTATCCTTAAATATCCACATTATCTTAGTGATACCTATATACAATGAGTCTTTTTCACTCTTCATGCTATCTACATGCACCTTATTAGTACCAAACATCAGATAACCGTCACCAATAATTTCAACCGAAGCATCACACGGATTCTTAACCGAAGGCGTCTTAACCTCACCGACAACACCCCAGTCTATCTTACATTCATTTTCATCCACATTCCTCTTGATTGTATCTTTCAACAAATCTTCACAAGGAGCGTTCATAGACATGCTTGTCTTAACTATAAAGTCCTGATCACAAGTCTTCGTCACATTTCCAGTGAAGTCAGTGAACGTCCAAGTTATAGTTGTCACACCAAGTGGATAACCATCATCAAGAGGTCTGCTGTCAGAACGCTTACCTGCACCTACTCGCCAATACTGGTCAGACGCAGGGTCGGCGCAAGGGTCGGCTACCTTTGGTATTTCAATTTTCATGTGAGCATCTTCGCTTTCATTACAATCCGCTACCGTGTCTAACAATGTAGGCACAAGCGTGTCGCAATCAAAGTCAAACTCGTTATTACCCTTCACGAACACTTCCTGAGGACAAACCAGCGTGTCTTTCAAGTTGTACGGACTGACAAACGCCCAGTTCACAACAGTAGTGCCTGTAGGGAACGGATCAGTCATCAGCTTACCGTCTTCACGGGTTCCGATACCATAGAATGTAGTGTCAGGCATACAAGAGTCTTTCGCTATAGGAACATCAAGTTTGAGATCTGCCGCATTGGCATAACAAGCGCCCTCTTTAGCCACGCCTACATGCTGAGACAAAGAGTTACAATCAAAGTTTGGCATTGCGTCATGCATAGGTATAATTACCTGCGGACAACGTCTCTTGTTACCGTCATTATCCACAAACATCCAATACAATGTAATAGTGTCTCCGACTGCAAATTTCAGAGTGTTCACATCAAGCACATTGCCCATATCTGCCCAAAGCTCGCCCTTGAACATCTGTTCAGAACAGTTGTCCTTCGCATAATATTCGCCGAACTTAATTTCGTTGAACGCAACTTCGCAAGAGCCCTCTTTTGCCACCGGCTTGATTGGGTTCGGAGATATTTTATCACAGTCAAACACAGGAGCAGTCTTGTCTTCTATGCTGACATATACAGAACAACTGTCTATATTCTTAGAGTTGTCTATATAGATAAATCTAATTTCTGTAACACCAAGTTTGAACGGATTATCGTCCCATGTCAGGAAGTCGTACGGCAATCCATCTTCACCACGTTCCAATTCCCCTTCATAATAACGCTTAACGATAGGATCTATCGGTCTCCAGCTTGACCCCGCTATCATGCTGTCGCACTCGTCTATTACAACTGGTATTGTGAATTTGTCAAGGACCTCTTCCGCATCAGTCGCGCACTTGTCGTCAGACACTGTTATGTGCAACGTGTCAGTAGGCAATCCCTTACAAACATCTTTCGGCTTAATCTTGTCTTTCACCTCAAGTTCCATTTCACACACAGACTCGTTTCCGCCCTTGTCCGTGAACACCCACTTGAAGTAGTGGATACCCACAGGGTAAGCGAGTCCTTCCAATTCAGAGTTTTTGTACTCTGTGTAAACCGCCTTTCCGTCCTGATAACTCAACACATCTCCGTAAAGGTCTGCAACCAAAGTGCCGTCACACTTGTCTTCCAAAGAGAGCATTGGCAAGTTCAGTTCACCAAACGTCAATTCGCAAACAGTCTCTGCGTTAACCGACTTCTTTGGTTCCGGACAGATATTTGAGTTATCCGGAGGTGTTGTGTCCTTGATAGTCAAATTATGATCACAACGTGCAGTATTTCCGCCCTTGTCGGTGAACAGCCATACAATCTTGTAAGTAGTATCTTTCTTAAACTTGTCATACAGTTCGTCAAGCTCACTTGTTTCTCCGTTAAACACATAAGGCACACCAACGATTACAGTGTCGCAATCATCTTCTGTCTCATGCTTTCCAAGAAGCACTTCCACCATCTCTTCTGTAGCGACACACACTCCGGGAGCAAGGTTCAGCACCTTGTCTTTTATCTCATCGCAGACAGCTTTGTCCGGCGGTCTGTTATCCTTAACTATTACAGACTGTTCACAAACGGACTTGTTGCCTATTCCGTCTTCAAAGACCCACGTAATGACAGTTTCTCCAAGCGGATAAGGATCTTTGAAAATATCTTTCCCATCGCTTCGTGTTCCAGTCGCTACAATATCCTTTCCTGTCGGAGAACACTTTTCATCTTCTATAACAGGAGTGACCAATCCGGCTTCCACAACAACATCTGCAGGAGTCTGACAATTGTCTCCAGTCTCAACCTCCAAGTCTTTGTAATTATCACAATTTACAGAAGGGCCTAAAGTGTCAACCACAATTATCTCCTGAACACAAGTCGCCTCATTGCCAGAAGTGTCCTTCACTATGTAAGTCACAACAGTCGTACCTATCTTGAAGTTGTTTTTGAAAGCATCTTCAGACGTGATTGCCAAATTATTATATTCACGTTCCCAGCTAAGCGTAAGTTCAGACCTGCTGCCGCAATTGTCCGTCGCGTTCAAGTCGTCCAAAGACGGTTTCTTGAACCACGGCACCTTGTTAAACGGCACTTCGCAATTTTCGTTCGCATAGAAAGTGCCTTTATTAGTCCAATCGCCACAATCGATAGACGGTGCAATCTTGTCCACCACATGAATCTTCACCTCGCAACTGTCCTTTCTCTGCCCGCCTTGCACATCTTCAAAACGATAAACCAGCCTATACTCGCCCGCCTTCAGCTTGAGATTCATAATCACAGCAGGGAAGTTGTTCTTTATCTTCACATCCGACGATGCACAAACTCGAATTGCACTTTCCATACATTTCTCGTTTGCAACTCGCGGAATCAAATATTTAGACTCGACTCTCTCATCTGCATCATACTCATTCAGAACCTTGCCACCGCTTACAGTTTTACCTGTCTTCATATCAATAAGTTCCACCTCATACGGATAGCCCAATGTATCTGTAGTTTTTGTCAAACTACCAGAACGAGTCACTATTCTGTTATCATCTTCTCCCCAAAAAGTTTCAGTTGACCAAGGCTCTTTAAGGGCACCTGCACCTGGCCCCATAGGAGGGAACGGAACGCCCCATCCATCACTATTACAATTCCACTTATTATCATCTCCATTACAAAAATCATCCCACTTCTTTGTATCACCGCTAAATTTATCGCATATGAAATCTAACATCTCTCCATAATGAGGATGGTTTTTATTCAAGCCTTTCAATCCGTTCAGATTGTTAGGAAAGAATTCATCCGCCACATCACAGCCATGAATACCTTCTGGTATCAATTGAGTTTTTATTTCAAAATACGCAGCTTCTTGGTTGACAGGGATATAGGCCGTAGGCACATCACCTTTGAGTATTTTAAACTCGGCCTCACAATTACCATCTACCTCAAGCGTCAGCTCTGGGTCCGGACAATCGATAGGCACAGGAGTTGTTCCCCCTGTCACAATTATGCTCTGCGAACAAGTCTTCACATTACCGCTTGCGTCTTTAAACTCATATATCAGATTTGTCAAGCCTACATAATATTTGTGATTTTGAACGTCCTCAAACGACTTGGCTGTTTCTCTTACAATTTTACCTTTATCATCAGGTCCTTCTATTGTAATAGATACAGTTATACCACCTTCACAATTATCCTCTACATCTGTTGGCAATATTTCTTTTATGGACTTATCGTCAAAGAAGGTTCCCAAAGTTCCGACATACTTTTTCGTTGTTGATTGCCCCGGACCAGCACCAGGAACTTTTTCCACCACATCTTCCTTTGTAGCGTATTTCAAAAACTCTTCAAGCTTACCTGTCTCCTTATAATAGTTGGCAGTCACACGCACAGAAGGCAAAGACGAGCAGTCAAATGTCGGTTCTTCCTTATCCTTCACCGTGAAAGTCTGCACACAATCATCCACAGCCTGACCGTTCTTTTTCTTGAATCTCCAAATTATCTTATACGTATGGTTCACATGGAAGATAATGTCGTCCAATTTATCATTTGGAACCAACACAGAGTCTTTGTCGTCAACATCCTTGTACCAAACCTCAGCATCATCCACAGTCAACACTTCGTTACCTCC
This sequence comes from uncultured Bacteroidales bacterium, assembly GCA_937915765.1. GTDB lineage: Bacteria > Bacteroidota > Bacteroidia > Bacteroidales > Paludibacteraceae > RGIG9379. The sequence goes on from CALGHE010000125.1 coordinate 19,694, forward strand.
TGAGCATGGGTCCTCTGCCGACGGCAATTTATCCAACTGCGCAATCAGACCTTTCACAGAAAGTCCGCAATAACCTGCTTTGTTTGCCACGTCGCCAATAGCGGCAGGCGGACAGCTCAATATTGGTTTACGGTCATCAACAACCTCAATCTTCTGGTAACATGACTTCTCATTACCATAATCATCCTTAAAGATCCACTTAATATAAGTAATACCAATTTTATAATTGGCGTTCAAATCTATTTTGGTGCTGTACGATCCTGTTATAGGATTCGTAGTTTCCGCCCTACCACCATAAATACCGGTAATAGTTCCGTCAACGCCGTTCAGGTCTTTCAGCACCGGCGGCACCAACGTAGGCAAAGAACCCTTGTCATACTCAGGCTGGGCCTCGCAACCTGGCTGCCAAGACGTTTTTGTTACATATCCTTTAATATCATCGCAATCGATATTCGGAGGTGTAACATCCTTAATATTTATTACTCTTTCACAATAAGAAGTAATTCCGCAACCATCTATTATAGTATATTTGTACTTCCTCACACCGATAGGGAAACGGAATGTGTACTTATCTGCGGACATCTCCCCTTTGCGAATCTTCAACCAATCGAGATATCTCAACTCATAAGTTTTGCCCTCCGCCTCAATTTTAACAGTCGGATTCGGGTCACAGCCTTCTTCTATTTTGAACCCGTCTTTCAAATCTGCAATAGTGAGCACCGTATCCTTTTGAGTAGGGCCAAGTTTCACAATCTGCGTATCGCTTACAGGCAAACAAGTCGTTGACATATTTTCGACTCTGACTCTGTAAGTACCTCTCACAGGCTCAGTTGGACAGCCTTCAAAGTTGCTAACTATGACTTTGCCTTCATGATTCTTTATCTCCTTAAGTTTAACCTTTGTTGACAAATAAATCTCATAGAGCTGTTCTTCCGTCTTCAAATCACAGACTTCTGCCTTCACCATATTTATTTGAGCTATGCTTCCATCTTCTAACGGTGTGAGATTATTATCTTTTGAGCTCCATTCATAAATATACTCATAACCGTCCACAACTCTTTCCATAGTAGAGACGGCCTTTATGTAGTGGGCGTCGTTAGATGCACAAAGAAACTTATCCTCTTCTTTCACATCTCCCTCATAACCTTGCAACTCAAGTTTCAGACTTGGAGTCATTACAGCTTCTATATAATAAGACACAGGATCGTAAGTCTGTTCAACATTAGTTCCTGAGACCCTCTTAGACGGCCATGCAACAAGTCTATAAGTTCCAGCTCCATGACTTGCGTTAAGTTTCAACTTTACCTTTTCTCCCTTAACACCCACGTTGCTAACCACATCATTATCAACCTGAAGTCCGCCGACCTTTTCACCTTTCGGATTATATAGTTCCCACACATAATGCACATTCTCATCTTTATCCACAGGGTCAACCTCATAAGTTTCTTCTACAGCCGTAGGAATACAAACCACGTCATGCCCTATGATTTCAGAAATTTCAACAGCACCGCAGTTCTCTGCAGAAACAAAAAATTCAAGAGGTTCAAAATCTGGCGTATTATCGTCCTTTACTCTATAATACTTTTTACCAACCTCATGTGCAATTATAGTAACAGTAGTAACATCAGTCCCTCTATATTCAATGTTTGTATCTGGATCTTTCAATGTTTTCCAGCTACCATCGGGCTGTTGTTCCTGCCAATGAAACAAAGCTCCATAAGGGAACCCTGCAGCATTAACTGTCTTATAATCAAGTCCTCCTGTACATATCGCATCAGACGTCAAACACACATTCTGCACATCTGCAGAAATATAGTCCACCGCAAATCGCACACAATTATACCAGTCAAATTCAGGCGTCAGCTCAAACTCATCCTGATTTCCCAAAAACTGACCATAAAAGTCAAGCTCCATTCTATAATACTTAACATTATAGTCACTAAACGCACCTTGCAACTTCAGTTTTTCCGCAATCTGCCCTTTTTCTCTATAAGTTTCATTGTATAGTTCCTTGTCTGTTTTATCATTGTATATACGTATGCTAAGGGTATTCCAAGAGTCATTACCAAAACCAGTACGGAAATTGACTGTTGTCTTTTGCATCATCTGGTCTCTGTCGCTTTTACTACAATCAGACAAATCAATGTAAGCCCTCATAGTAAACCTATAGTACTTATCTCGATATGTATCTCCATCAAAATACAAAGAGAACGGGTACTTAGTTCCCCCTGCCGTAAATTCATAATAATGATTGCCCATAGCAGCACCGGATGTGTCTTTAGAAGGATACGAACCATCGCCAAAGGTCCAACCGGCAACAACCTTTCCTGCTGTCTGAGCTTTGAATCTTACATTTTCCTCCTCAAAAAAATCTTCCAGATTAGTTGGAGGCACACTTCCAAAATTTATATCACCAGGCTTTTTCCCTGGATCTGGGTTAAAGTCCGTACCATTGAAATAGTCTCCTGTAGTGGACTGATGACATACTTTCGGACAATCAGTTGTATTTTTCACTTCAACGGTAGGACATGTTTGCGGATTAAATGTACCTTTATTCTCCACAACTCCAAATACCATATCCAAACCAGTAGAATCCATCGGCGTCACATACTGTCCGTAAACTCCACCGTCATCATATTTTCCATACACGGCCGTACCGACATATTTAAACTCTCCCCCCCCTGCTGACGCATAGAAGTCAACCCCGCTTAGGCGCTCTGAATACCCTGTAACTTTAAGAAATATTGGAGTTCTCGAACAAGCCTCTTTCAAGTCCGCTGTTATAGTTTGAGCATAACCCGACACAGACAACGTGCAAAGCAGCGTCGCCACAGTCAACTTAAAAAACGCTCCCCAACTGCGTTTTTTCTCAAACTTACCACTCTTTTTGAATAAAAATAAACTCATAACCGTATAATTCTAAATACCCTATATTATCAATTAAACGCACTTGGCCATCTAAAAAAAACAGAAAGCCAAAAAACAGACATGCACCACAAGGAGTTCCCCAAACACCTCTACCAAACTAACAACGCCAATTTGGACACAAACTCAACAAACATCCCTTGACAGCACAAAAATAGCGTAACGCCCTATCTGTCAGAATATTAGATTTTACAATCCACTCAAAACCCAATTTCATGCGTTAAAATTAATACTTATTGTCTAAATAATGAAAAAAAAGAACAGAAAATTAGAAAAAAATCTTTTAGCAAAAAATGACAAACAATAAAATTTCGTTGCAAAGAGCTAATCCATGATACTCCAGACTCACAAAACAATTTAAAGGGCGGGCACCTAAGCCCGCCTTTTACCTTAATAGTTTGTTTTTTTCACCTCAAAATATGCTTGAGAATGTTTGCACGCAGGACATTCAGCCGGAGCATTCGCGCTCGTAATCACAAACCCACAATTACGGCACATCCACTCAACCTTTTCCGGCTTAGAGAAAACTGTTTTGTTCTTGATATTTTCAAGAAGCGCTCTGTAACGGTCTTCATGATTTTTTTCTGCAATGCAAATATTACGGTACATATCCGCTATTTCAGGGAAACCTTCCTCATCCGCCTCTTTTGCGAATTTAGGGTAAGCTTCCGACCACTCCTCGTTTTCGCCACATGCGGCAGCAAGCAAGTTTTGTTCTGTCGTGCCAATCACTCCGGCAGGGAACATTGCGCAAATTTCAACTTCTCCGCCTTCCAAGAATTTAAACATTTTCTTAGCATGTTCTTTTTCCTGATCTGCAGTTTCCGAAAAAATACTTGCAATCTGTTCATAACCCTCTTTTTTCGCCACACTTGCAAAATACGTGTAACGGTTTCTTGCCTGAGACTCACCTGCAAAAGAGGTCAAAAGATTCTTCTCAGTTTTTGTTCCTTTAATACTTTTAGCCATAAGTGTTTACAATTTAACTAATCTAACAATACAAATAACAACTAAGCACCAATGCAATAACTGCTATGGTGCTTAATATATTATATTTTCATCTGCATTCTGAAGAATTTGGTCTTGCTCATCAATTTTTCTTCTTTCTCTCAATGCTAATTTCTTCTACAAGTTCGCTATCCTCAAATATCCCAGTCTGTCTTGTTCCCGAAGCAAAGATGTAAACGCCCTGACCGTTGCGCTTTCCATTCTTGAACTCACCTTCATAACGGTCTCCTGTAGCAAACGTGTAAACGCCCTTGCCTTCCGGCACTCCGTTCACGAAGTCGCCTGTGTAGATGTCGCCAGTAGGATATGTGTAAGTACCCTGTCCATGACGTTTTCCTGCCACAAACTCACCCGTATATTTAGCTCCGGATTTATAAGTGTAAGTGCCTTTGCCGTCAAACTGGCCATCCTTAAATGTACCGTTGTACACTTCGCCGTCTTCGAACGTATAAACACCCTTGCCGTTACGGCACTTGCCCTTGCACTGCGCGAAAGCGTCAGCACCTGCAAAAATCAGAACTATGGAGAATAGTAATAATTTAGCTTTCATATATTTTTTACTTTAATTTTCAAACAAATCAGACCCGACAAAACGGTCTCGAACAACTTGCCCACAAATATAAAAATGTTTATCAAAAAAAGCAACTTAATTTCAGAAAATTCACAAAAAAGTTTTCAATACAGCACAAAGCGGCACAAAACAAAGAAGGGGACCTCCATTCGGAAGTCCCCTTCGCAAGGCGGCGGCTACCTACTCTCCCACAGTGCGCAGTACCATCGGCGATGCCGGG
>CALGHE010000126.1 GCA_937915765.1 uncultured Bacteroidales bacterium
TACGAGTGACAAAATCAGTCGCCACGAGATTAGCGTTAGCAGACTTGTCGGCCGCCTTCGACGCACTCTCGTAATAGAACTTGCCCGTCTGCCACAGCACCTGAATACCGGCAGCCTTCAGTTTGTCCAGTCCGGCAATCACGCTATTGTTGATAGTTCTAGCCCCAAGGCTACCTCCTATTATCAGCAAAGTCTTTTTAAACGGGTCAAAGCCGAAGAAACGGAAAGCCTCCTCAGCCTTAGGCTTAGCCGACAGCACATTCTGCCTCACCGGATTGCCAGTCAGCACCAATCTATCCTTCGGGAAGAAACGCTCCATATCTTCATACGCCACACAAATCTTCGTTGCATCTTTCGCAAGAATTTTATTAGTAACGCCAGCGTAAGAGTTCTGTTCCTGAAGGAAGGTCGGGATACCCAGCACATTTGCCGCATAAAGCGTTGGCCCGCTGGCATATCCGCCCACACCGATGACAGCGTCCGGAGCGAACTCTTTCACGATTTTCTTCGCCATTCCGACGCACTTGAAAAGTTTAGCCAGAACTTTGAAGTTTTTAAATATATTGCTACGGTCAAATCCGCTAATCGGCAGCCCGACGATTTCGTATCCGGCAGCAGGGACTTTCTCCATCTCCATACGCCCTTCGGCTCCGACGAAGAGGAACTCAGCATCAGGGCACCTTTCCTTCAACGCGTTAGCGATAGATATGGCAGGGAAGATATGTCCACCAGTACCCCCTCCGCTTATAATAAATCTCCTTTTACTCATAGCACATAAAATTTATAAATTCAACTCAAGCTTTAGCAGGTTCGCCCGCAGGCTTAGCCTCCCAAGAAGCCACATTTTGAATAAGTCCCACATAGATGCTCATCATAAGGATAGAAGTACCTCCGTGACTTATAAAAGGCAACGGCTGCCCCGTCACCGGGAAGATACCCACACAAACCATTATGTGCGCAAAAGCCTGCACCAGAATCATCAAAGAAAGGCCGATGCAGAACAAAGCCCCAAACATATATCCGCAATTGCAAGCCACCATCACGCTTCTGTAAAAGAAGCTCAGGTACAGGAACAAGACAATCAGTCCGCCCAGCAGCCCGTACTCCTCCACCAGCACCGCATAAATAAAGTCCGCATACGCGTAAGGGATATGGTCTCGCATTACACTATTGCCCGGCCCGACACCCCATCCGTCGCTATTAGCTATCGCCATTGTGGCGTAATCAATCTGCCTCGTGTCGTCAGTCACCACATAAGAGTCGCTTCCCTTCCTTTCAATTCTGTCAAAATGTCTTGACACACGGCTAACCCAAGTCTCGGCTCTCGGCAGTCCCGGCACCTCGACATCAAACTTGCCAGCCACGTAAGACAAAAAGAGCACTAGCCCCACCAGAGCCACGATTCCGCCCAATATCTTTCCTAACGTCTTCAACCTTGCCTGCCCCACAAAATGCAGCACAAACACAACGGCAAAAAGAATCGCCGCCGTAGAGAAATTCTCCTTGAAGATAGCGAGGCACACAAGCCCCGTTATTCCGAACGACCACTTAAGGCACCTGTCCGGCACACCGTCTTCCGTCTGCCATACAGACAAGAAATACGAAAGCACAACGACAAGCCCCAGTTTAGCCAGTTCGGACGGCTGAAATCTAATTCCAAATATTTCGAGCCATCTCGACGCGTTATTCTCTTCGACCCCTCCACCCATGAAAGATGTGTATATCAAAGAGACCACAGCGACGGAGAGGAACGCATAGCCAAGAGACAAGATAGCCTTCCTGTTTATTCTTGCGCAGATAGTTGAAATAATCACGGCGCCGCCAAGAAAAAGCATGTGTCTGAGAGCCGGCGCGTTATAATCGCCACTTTTGTAAGCAAGAGCACTCGACGCGCTAAACATGACAATAACAGAGATAATCAGCATGACCCCATAGATGGACCATAACACCCTGTCTCCCTTGAACATATTTTTAAAAAAAGCGCTATCCATAATACCCTTCAAACTAAAGCCCAACAATCATCAATTTAACTATTACAGATTTCTGACCTGCTCTTTGAACTGCCGGCCTCTATCCTCATAGCTCTGAAACAAGTCAAAACTTGCGCAGCATGGCGACAAAAGCACAGTGTCACCCTTTTCGGCGAACTGGAAAGACTTTTCCACAGCCTCCTTCATCGAAGAGGCATCTGCAATATTCTGAACCTTGCCGTCAAAAAAGTCATGAAGCTTAGAATTGTCAACACCAAGGCAAACGATAGCGCGCACCTTCTGCTTGACAAGCTCCTCAATCTCCGAATAGTCGTTACCTTTGTCTTTACCTCCCAAGATAAGAACGACCGGAGTGTTCATGCACTGAAGCGCATACCAGCACGAGTTTACATTAGTGGCCTTAGAATCGTTCACAAAAAGCACATTTCTCACACGAGCCACCGCCTCAAGTCGATGCTCAACCCCCTGAAAGTCGCACAACGACTCACGGATAGTCTCTTTTGTCAAATTCAACACCGCCGCAGACAAGCCCGAAGCCATTGAATTGTAAACATTATGCTGTCCTTTCAAAGACAATTTACTTAGTTCCATATCTATTTTCTTATCTTTAATTTCAAACTTTAAAACCTCATTTTCAACATAAGCCGCCAGACCTTCTGCTTTTTCTAACGCGAACGGGCACTTAGAAGCCTTGATGTCGTCACGTTTAGCAAGTTCCGCCTGAATTACAGGGTCGTCATTCCAATATATAAAGCAATCAGCCTCCGTCATATTTTGCACGATTCTAAATTTAGAATCCACATAATTCTGGAACTTATAATCATACCTGTCCAGATGGTCAGGAGTGATATTAAGCAGCACAGCAATATCCGCCTTGAAATCAAACATTCCGTCAAGCTGGAAACTGCTAAGTTCAATGACGTAATAATCATGCGGGTCAACAGCCACCTGCCTTGCAAGGCTAAAGCCCACGTTTCCGGCAAGCCCCACATCCAGTCCCGCCTTTTTCAGCGTATGGTAAGTGAGCATCGTAGTTGTTGTCTTTCCGTTGCTGCCCGTTATGCAAATCATCTTAGAATCTGTATAGCGTCCGGCAAACTCAATTTCAGAGATAACCGGCACCCCCTTCGCCCGTAGCTCTGCCACCAACGGAGCCTTGTCCGGAATACCAGGACTCTTGACAACCTCGTCAGCCTTCAGTATTTCGTCTGTCGAATGACCCTTCTCCTCCCATCTGACACCATTATCATCAAGCTCTTTCTTATATTCCGGCTTAATTTCAGACAAGTCGGAAACCAGAACATCAAACCCTTTGGCCTTCGCAAGTATAGCAGCACCCACACCGCTCTCTCCTGCACCTAAAACTACAATTTTACTCATAACTCATCATCTTTTTAACAAACCTTACCTCATTTTCAAAGTGACGATTGTCAAAACAGCCAAAAGGATTCCGACAATCCAGAAACGCGAAACAATTTTAGCCTCCGGCACGCCAAGTTTCTGAAAATGATGATGTAACGGAGCCATAAGGAACAATCGTCTGCCCTCTCCATACTTCTTCTTCGTCCTTTTGAAATAACTCACCTGAAGCACAACTGAGAGATTCTCCACTACAAAAATTCCGCAAAGAATAGGAATCAGCAGTTCCTTATGTATCAGAATAGCAAAAACCGCAATCACCCCGCCAAGCATCAGACTGCCAGTGTCGCCCATAAACACCTGCGCCGGATACGAGTTATACCACAGGAATCCGATAGTAGCCCCCACAAAGGCGCAGATAAACACCACAAGCTCTTCCGAATGAGGAATATACATGATATTCAGATAGCCGGCGAACTCGAAATGACCGGACAAGTACGCAAGAATACCGAGCGTAGTTCCTATGATAGCCGACGTTCCCGTGGCAAGGCCGTCCAGTCCGTCCGTCAGATTCGCGCCATTAGAAACCGCCGTGACAACGAAGATTGTCATCAGCACGAAAAAGATCCAACCGCACAGTTGCGCATGCTCGCCCATAAAACCGAACAAGTCCGCGTAATCCAAGTTGTTGTTCTTGAAGAACGGTATAGTGGTCTGTGTCGATTTCACATCTTTATTCCCGAACTCCACAACCTCAGAATCAGCGACAGACGCGGTAATATTTTCACGAATGACAACATCGTCGCTCATGTAAAGAGTAAGCCCAATAACAAGGCCAAGCACAATCTGCCCCACTATCTTGTATCTGCCAGGCATCCCCTCCTTATCCTTTTTGAACACCTTGATATAGTCGTCCATAAAGCCAAGGAAACCCAGCCAGACTGTAGTTATCAGCATAAGTATCAAATAAATATTCTCCAGTTTCCCGAAGAAAAGGCAAGGCACGATTATAGCCAAAATAATAATGACACCGCCCATTGTCGGAGTACCTTTCTTGCTCATCTGCCCTGCAAGGTCAAGATCTCTGATAATCTCGCCTATCTGTTTCTTTTGCAAAAACTGAATCATCTTTTTGCCAAGCACCAAAACGATAAGCAAAGAAAAGATGAACGCAAGAGCCGAACGGAACGATATATATTTAAACATTCCGGCGCCCGCCACATCTAACTTATCCAAATAATTAAAAAGATAGTAAAACATCTATTTATACATTTATTAAATTATACCTCAAAAAATCACCTCATAACCTCCGCCAAGACCTCTTTGTCGTCAAAATGCAACTTCACGCCCCGCACGTCCTGATAATTCTCATGTCCTTCCCCTGCCACAAGCACCACATCGCCCTGACGAGCCAAAGCGCAAGCCGTCTTTATGGCCTGATAGCGGTCCGGGATTGCAATAACCCTTCTCTGCTGCTCCGCATCGAGACCTGCCATCATATCGTTGATAATCTCCTGCGGGTCTTCAAACCTCGGATTATCAGAAGTAATGATAACCTGCTCACTTCCCTTTACAGCCTCCTGCGCCATGATAGGACGCTTACCCTTGTCTCTGTTTCCGCCGCAACCGACAACCGTAATCAGACTTCCGCCACACTTAATCTCGTTGATAGTCGCAATAACATTCTGCAACGCATCAGGAGTGTGAGCGTAATCCACAACCGCGCTGTAACCGGAAGGCGACCTCAGAGCCTCAAAGCGGCCGGAGACCGGTTTAAGAGCGCTCAAAGCGACCAGCACCTCGTCAAGCTCCTTGCCAAGAAGCACCGCGGTGCCTGTCACCGCAAGCAAATTTGACGCATTAAAGCGTCCGACGAACGAGGTCCACACCTCTTTTCCGTTTATTTCGACAAGCATGCCATCGAAACTGTCCTCCAGAAGTTTACCTTTGAAATCCGCCAACGTTCTCACGGAGTAGGTCTGTTTCTCGGCCTTTGTATTCTGGAGCATGAACAATCCGTTTTTATCGTCAACATTAGTCAGAGCGAAAGCCCCTTTAGGCAGTTCGTCGAAGAACCTTTTTTTCGTATCTCTGTAATTTTCAAAAGTCTTATGATAATCCAGATGGTCACGTGTGATATTTGTGAATACAGCTCCGTCAAACTCAAGTCCGGCAATTCTCCTTTGCGCCACAGAATGCGAGCTCACCTCCATAAAGGCGTATTCGCACCCCTCTTCAACCATCCTTGCGAGGAGCGAGTTCAGCGAAATCGGGTCCGGAGTAGTGTGAGTAGAAGGAACCGCCGCCTCACCTACATAATTGCAGACAGTAGAAAGCAGTCCGCACTTATGTCCAAAACGCATAAACATCTGATAAAGCAGAGTAGCGATTGTGGTCTTTCCGTTCGTTCCGGTAACCCCGACGAGCTTCAAGCTCTTAGACGGACAACCGAACCAAGCAGAAGCCACACGGCCCAGAGCCTCGTTAGAATCCTCCACAAGCACATAAGTCACACCATCGGCCAAGACCTCCGGCATCCGTTCGCACACCACCGCCGCAGCGCCTCGCGAAAGAGTGTCCGAGATGAAGTCATGACCATCGACCGTAGTGCCGCAAGTAGCGACAAAAAGGAAGCCAGCCTCAACCTTTCGAGAATCCGACTGAACACCAGAAACAACAACATTAGCGTCGCCCACCAGTTTCAGCGGATTAAGACCGTATATTATTTCGCTCAGCGTCTTCATAATCAATTATGCAATTAGTTCAAAACCAAATTAACAACCATATTCTTAACAATTCTAGTACCCGGTTCCACCGACTGCTCGGCAACCCTTCCCACTCCGCAAACAGAAACCTTCAGACCTCTGTTTTCCAGCAGATAAACAGCATCTTTCGCACCCATTCCCTTCACATTAGGCACAATAGAAGCATTTTTGCAAGCAGCGTCCAGAGCGACCGCTTTAGATGTTGCCGACGAACGCACCCACTCCGAAGTCACGTCCTTGCCCTGCTCGGCGAAAGGTATGTCAAGTTTGTCCAGCACCAACTTCAAATCCTCTCGTTTTCCATCCTTAGTCACCGGCATATTTCCTGCAAATTCAACATCGCCGTCAGTTTCGATAAGAGGGCTTATCGCATACACGCGCTCCGCTATATTTTTCATCACAGGGCCACAAATATTACCAGCCGACGGGTAAATTTTAGGCGCCCAGACAACCACTGCGCACGTATATTTCGGCTTATCAGCAGGGAAATATCCGCAAAAAGTAAGCTGATGCGTCTTTTTAGACTTGCTTTTGCCGTAATCCACCTGAGCCGTACCAGTTTTTCCCGCTATCTTAAAATGTTCCGACCTTGCAGCCTTGGCTGTGCCCTTCTCCACTACATCAATCAACATCTGCCTGACCTTTCCGAGCGTCTTTTCGCTGCAAATTGACTTTTTTACAGTCTCAGTCGGGAATACCTTAACATCAACTCCATTCCTGCGCACAGACTTAACAAGCTTAGGAGCTATCATCTTGCCGTCATTCGCGATTGCGTTATAAAACGCAAGCACGTACATAGGCGGCATCTGCAGCTCATACCCGATAGACATCCACGGCAGCGAGGTTCCAGACCATTTGCTCGACTTGTCGTCAGGATGCTTTATGTACGGTTCCGCCGCACCTCTGATTTTAAAATCAATCGGCTGCACCAGCCCCATGTCATAAAGCCTTTCCACGAAACGTTCCGGGTTGTCCTTGTACGCATCGTTAATAACCTTGGAGATACCTATGTTAGACGAGTACCACAAAGCCCGGGCAAAAGATATTTTTCCGTATCCCGAGCTATGCTTCTCATCAGCAGGATTGTATGGATAAGGCTGCCACTTACCGTTAATCATGCCGTACTTAATGTTCCAGTCCTTCATGCTGCTGTTATGGAACTTATACAGCCCGTTTCCGGTATTGACAACAGTGCCAGTATCCACAACACCATCTTCCAGAGCCACAATCATAGAAGCCGTTTTAAAAGTAGAGCCCGGCTCTGTAAGAGCGCTCATGGCAAAATTCTGAGTCTCTCTATAATAAGGCTTTCCGTTATTTTCAAACCTTTGGAAATTAGAGATGGCCCTCACCTCGCCCGACTCAACCTCCATAAGGATAGCGCATCCGCGTTCAGCTCCAGTTTCCATCAGTTTGTTGCTCAGAGCATCGTCCACAATTCCCTGAAAATCTATGTCGATAGTAGAGACAACATCAAGACCGTCAACCGGTTCTACCAAAGGCACAGCCACCCTTGAGCTCAAAGTCTTGCCCAAAGTAGCCACACCGGCAGAGCCTTTCAGGTCAGACTCGAACGTCTGTTCCAGACCGCTGCTGCCCCCTTTGCCCTTTTCCGCATACATACCGCCAATGGTTCTGGTAGCCGCCGCGACAGTACCAAAAGGCTTCACGCGCTTAACACGTTCGAGCGACGACGCAGAAGGCAAAATGCCGGCCGCGACACGTCTCCTCGACAACCTTACCCTTGGCTGACCTTTATCGTCAAGTCTCACATTACCGTCCTTGTCCTTCAGAGTGTCACGCCTGACAATCTTATAAGTAGGCGAAAAAAGCGGGAAGGAACTTACCTTCTTAAAATCCATGTAGCTGATAGGCTTACTATCGACCAAGAACCAACGTCTTCCGGCACTGTAGCCATTGTTCAGATGCTTCCTGAACCCGCTTGCCGAGCGAGTTTTGTAAACCTCGCTAAGTTTGCAAGCCAACGAGTCCACATTAGCAAAGAAGATCGAGTCCGTCAGGCCCTCCGCCTTAAAGTCCACATACAACTTGTACTCCGGGATAGAGCTTGCAAGCAATTTGCCGTCGTGCGTGAAGATATTTCCCCGCTTTGGTTCCAGCCTGAGGCTATCCACCCTCAATCCGGCGACCTTGCCTCTCCAGAACTCGCCCTCATCGCCCAGAGTAGTTTGCAGCATTGTCCCAAAAACAAAAACCAACAAAGCCGCAAAAAAAACGACGATGAAGCCCGTGCGTCTGCTGAGCCTCTCCTTAACCGTTGTAGCCGTTGTCTTTTGTTTTTGAGCCATATAAAAACACCCACTATACTAAATAATCAATCATCAATTCTCACAGGAGGAGTCACAGGCTCCTCAATATTGATACCCATCTCTCTCACCCTGCGTTTCACATTAGAGCGTTTGCTCACCTCCATCAAGTCAGCCGAACGTGTCAAAGCCTCAAACCTGAGGTCTTTCAGTTCCGCCTCAAGACGAGAAATCTCCAGCACCATCTTTTTGCAATAAAACTGATTCCCTATGTACACAAACACAAGAAACAGCAGCAAAACGATCATACCCACATTCCCCTTCACGAACTTCATTACAATGTCGCCGCTGAAGATTGTCTTCCACGGAACGGAGATGCTCCTGCTCTCCTTTTTCCGCTCCTTCACATCCTCAAACTCCGCAACCTTTTCCTTGCGGCCAAACAGCATATTGCGAAACCAGTCCATATACATTCCTTTACGAATTAATCAATTCGGCCACACGCAGTTTAGCGCTTCGTGAGCGAGGGTTACGTTCAATCTCCTCCGCATCCGGCACAATGACCTTATTATTCACAAGTTTGAACGGAGACAGGCGATTTCCGTAAAAATCCTGCTCCACCTTACCCTCAAAATTGCCCGCCTTCAAAAAGTTTTTCACCAGACGGTCTTCAAGCGAATGATAAGTAAGCACCACAATTCGTCCTCCCGGCTTCAGCACGTTCTGAGCCTGCACCAAAAGACGCTTCAGCACATCCATCTCCTTGTTTACCTCTATCCTCAGAGCCTGAAACACCTTTGCAAGATCCTTTTTCTGTCTGTCCTTTCCCATAAGCGGCTCAAGCAAATCGAGCAGCTGCGAGATGGTCTCAATCTTCTTCTCTTCACGGCTCTTGACTATAACCGACGCTATTTTGCGCGCATTTTTCAGTTCTCCGTAATAGAAAAAGACATCCGCAAGTTGCTCTTCAGAATAATTCTCAAGCACGTCCGACGCCTTAAGCCCCGCTTCCGCATTCATGCGCATATCAAGTTTTCCGTCAAAACGGAAAGAGAAACCTCTGGACGAATCATCGAAATGATGAAACGAGACCCCAAGGTCAGCCAAAATTCCGTCCACCTTCTCTACCCCATGATACTTCAGAAAGTTAGAGAGATACTTAAAGTTACTTCTGACAAAAGTGAATCTGTCATCGTCAATCACGTTTCTGATAGCGTCAGCATCCTGGTCAAAGGAGATCAGTCTGCCGTTATCGCCGAGTCTCTTCAAAATCTCGCGCGAATGGCCGCCACCGCCAAAAGTGACGTCCACATAAACCCCGTCAGGCTTTATGTCAAGCCCCTCCATACAAGGATTCAGCAACGCCGGAATATGATAAACCACATCTGTCATAAGAACACCTTTTATATATTACATCCAATCTGAGAGTTACCCATCTTCTCCTGCATAGCCTTAGCATAATCCTCCGGCGTGAACTGCGCAGACTCATACACGTCACGGTTCCACACCTCAAAATAGTCGCACATACCAACAAACAGAGCGTCAGTTTCGACTTCCATCATTTCCAGATAACGCTTAGGCATCAAAATACGGCCGCTCGCATCCATCTCCACCATATCCACACCTGCGATAAACTGACGGTAGAGCATCAAGTCCTTCTGGTCCCAAAGATTCAGTTTGGCCTTGAACTCTTCATTGAGCTTCTCCCAATAAGACTCCGGATAAACTCTGACACAACGGCAGACCGCATCGAGCTGAAGAATCAGGCCTCCTTCACCCAATTTCTCCAGCTGCTTCCGATAAACAGCAGGGACGAACAAACGCCCTTTGTTATCGGCTTTAGCCTCGACTTTACTTAAAAATCCCATCATGCCAATAGAGTCTATTTTTCACTTTCCAAAGATACACATTAATTTCATACGCTCCACTTTCCCCCACTAATATTTTTTTAACCTATAATAAATAATTTTTCAACAGGTTATCAACAACAAAAATAAAATGCACGACTCTTAATCTTAAAGCATAACACCTTATAAATCAAACAAATACAAAACATTCAATCTCAAATGGATTAAAAATAAAGTAAAGTGGGGCGAAAAACCAGCGTTTTTCAATTGTTAACAACACCCCTTTTCACACAAAAAACATCAGCAAAATTTGAGGCTCAAGCCGGACTCGGTATAATTATACGCCAAACTTGCAGACAAAAAGAAAGCCCGACCAAAAGCCGGACTATAAAAACTTCACATTTTTAAAACTTCACAACCCTAAAAATTCCATTATCTCTTGCACGCACAAACGCCACTTTTCAATATCCGCACAACATCATCATAGCAAGTTGCATTTTTCAGCACATCTTCAAAAACATTCCATCTCCACGCAGACAGCAACGTATTCTCTACCCAATACAAAAACTTTGTCTTTGCGAAACTTGCCTCAAGCGCCTTCATCTTAAGGTACATCGGCAGACCATCTGACGCATCATGCCACAAATCCACAAAGACATAGTCAAACTCGCCGTCCTCCATACCGCCCGACACGAAATCAAACGCGTCAATCTTCAGCAATCTGATTTTTCGAGCAAATTCAAACTGCGGCAATATATATCTTTCAAAAAGCTCAATCACTCTTTCATCTCTCTCCACAATTGTCACCTGCTCCACATCATCCTTCATCGAAGCCATATACGCAAAATACCCCAGACCAAGTCCCAGAGCAGCAACCCGTCCGGCAACCAGTTTCACAGGGTGCCTCATCGACTCGACCTCGCTCGGCTTAATCGCCATCCATTCCCTGCCTCCCTCTTTGACAACAGGGAAAGAGAACGGTTTGTCAAAAAATCCGAGCTGAGGAATCTCTCTAAAATCATCACACAGCAGCAAATCATCACACAAGAAAATCTCGTACGCCGCATAAGAATCATGTTCCAAGCTCCAATCGCCGACTTTAGCGTTCGGAATCTTTATATTCCTATAATAAGGATTATTCTGATAATCTTCAACATCAAGCTTTCTGACCGCCCTCCTTATATAAAAATCAAACATCAAAGCGTCCTTGCGTTCCTGCTCCACATCCAGTCCACAAAACCCTGCGACAAGCGCTGCAACCGTCGTCTGTTCCGCAAGGCCATCACAACCAACCTCCCTTAACAGATTGGCAGACACAACCTTTGGGCTATCATTGAGAAAGTCGCACAAAAGCCAAGCCACCTCATTGTTCAGCTCCCTGACACCAATCAATCGGCGCACCCTGTCAAGGTCAACGCCAACAATGCCGCCGTTTATCTCAATACTATTTTTCACGTTTAAGAAAATCTCTCACATCATCAACACGAACATCACGACCGACAACAGTACCATTAGCCGCGATCAGATAATTAGCCGGGAGCTGCATCAAATTATAAGTCAGCACAGCCTTCCCCGAAACATCGTTAACGCATATCCAAGGCAACCCCTTTGCGCTTTTCTTCCACTCCTCCACATTCTCCTCAAACGACACCATATAAATAGCAAGTCCAGGATTCTTAGCATGCAAATCTTTCAAATCCAGAATATCATAGTTCGACAAAAGTGTCAGATTTGCGAAATACAGAAAAATAGGCTTGCCTTCCAAATCAGACAACGAGCGAAGCGTACCATTTGCGTCAGGCAAATTAAGGTTCACAAAACCACGAGACTCATTACCTTCAAGTTTTTCGTAAAACTGCGCATTACGTTCCGTCTCTTTCCGTTCTCTAATATCTTTAACCACGCACTCCAGCTGAGCGGCACGGGCAGAACCTGCATATCTCTTTTTCCAAATATTGGCCACATAATAAAAATATCTAGAATCAGAATTTAAGTTTGACGAAAAAGGCTCCATTCCGTAAATCATTTTTTTATACAGCACATAATAAGAAGCTGCAAAATTACAACCATCTCTGCTAAAGATAACCTTCGAAGCATCGTTCTTATAATTGATGAATACATCTAAAACCTTATCGTCCAACTCTTTTCTGTCAGCCAGCAGGCCATTCTTAAAACTGTCAACCAACGAACGCACCGTATCTTCAGCCAACCGTAGCCTTTTTTCCATCAAGCGCAACATTTCAGCATCCTTCGAGCCGGTCAGTTCCGCATTCTGCAAATCTGCCAAAGAGCCTTTGATAGACACCGCCTCTGTTGAATCGACCGCAAAAAGATATGATGCGCTATCAATCTTCAACCTGAAAAACTCCGGACTGTCAAATTTGTCCACATCAAACTCAAAAGAGCCTTTAGATGAAATTTTAACCGAATCTATAATCTTAGACCCTTTCAGTCCGAAATGCTCCATATATACAGTTTTTCCGGCCGCATCATTCAATACTCCTTTCACCACAAACGCCTCTTTTTGAGCGCAAGAGACACAAATAGCACTTAACACTATTGCATAAAATATTCTTCTCATAAAACTTATAAATTCATCTTTCTAAAAATCATTAATATCAATTGCAGAAACTTTACAAACTACAGTTCCACCTTCCACCCCTCAATCGTACGCTCTTCACTGGAGAAGTTCACCCCGACCTTCACAATCGGGCGACCGTCGTTGAGGTAAGGGTCGGCGTAGCCCTTTTCGTTAATCTGGGCAAGGGCAATCTCCGCGCTCTCGTCCACCTTGAACTCGATGATGAATATTTGTTGCGGTGCGAAAAGTATGCAGTCCAGACGACCTTTGGAGGTGTTCACCTCCACCTGCGTATAGAAGCCCAGCCAGCGGAACAGAACGTAGATGACTGTCTGGAAATGCTTCTCGTTCTTGTTGTTCAGCACGTTCGGGATTTGCCGGAAAAACTCCCTGAGCAGGATAAACGCATCGTCAATCCTTCCCGATTTCAGTGCGAAATAGAATTTCTGCATATTCAGTTTACCATCATCAGTACTGCACCCAACCCACGAAGGCATAAGCACCTCTAACATGGAGATCCTAACTTCGCTATTTGGATAGGAAATAGTATATACATCAGACTCTCTGTCATACCCCTTTATCGTCAAATACCCAGCCTGATAAAGCAGCGGATAAACACTATTAACGTCTTCGTACGACGCGTAGAAACCCGATTCAAAAAGCTCAACATTCTCAAAATCAAGTATCTGTGCGTTGTGCTTCTTCAGATGCTCTATGACGTATGATGATGTTGCGGTCTCAAACCAGAAGTTTTTAAGCTCCCTCATGTCCAAACATGATATGAGGCTCAAAGGATTGAAAACACCCTTAGAACTCTTTGAAAAATGATAACCGTCGTACCGGGTCTTCAGTTTTGTCACCATCTCATCAAACGAACAGCCGAGCTCTTGGGCGAAAACCTCAATGTCTTCACGAAAGTTTTCTATCAGCTCATCTTCCGTAACTCCGCAAATATCGCTGAAACGGCTATCCATAGAGATATTGGCAAGATTGTTCAGCGTGGAGAAGATGGAGACCTGCGAGAATCGTGAAATGCCGGTGATGAAGACAAACTGCTCATACTGCTCGTTAACCTTCACCTGCTGGTAGAGTTCCTGGATGATTGACTTCACCTCCGACAACCGTCCGTCGTGCAGATGGCTGAGCAATGGAGAGTCGTACTCGTCTATCAGAATCACCGCCTTGCGACCGGTCTGCTTAACGGCACTCTGAATAAGATTTTTGAAACGCACACCATTATTTTTATCTTCGCATTCTATTCCATATTTCTTTTCGTACCACCATAATGTGTTTCCTATGTAAGAATACATACCTTCCGTATTCATATCCTTGCAACCGCTCATGTCGAACCGAAAGACCGGATATTCTATCCAATCCTTCTCCAGCCGACTGATTTTCAACCCCTCGAAGAGTTTTTGGTTCCCCTCGAAATAGTGCTGCAGCGTATTGATAAGCAAAGACTTGCCAAAACGGCGCGGACGGGAAAGGAACACGAATTTTCGGTTCTTTACCATCTCATACATCCGCTCGGTTTTGTCAACGTAAGCAAAACCGCTTTCGATGATGTCCTTGAAGTCTTGTCGTCCTATCGGATATGGTTTTATCATGATTTCACGTTTTTTTGCAACTCTGCAAATATAAGGTTTTATTTCTGATTTTGAAATAAGACGAAGCAAAGGCAGCTACATTTCGCCATAATAAAACGAGAGGCTGTACTTCACAAAAAGCACAGCCTCTCTCCTCAACCTATTTAAAACTATTTTTATGAAATGCAAAAGAAAAACTCACCACCACACATCAACTTTCCCTATCTATAGAACTACATTCAACTAAATTTATTGTCTCAACAATGTAAAATGTCCTACATATTTTTTCCCAATCTCTTTAACATCAATCTCATACCAGTAATCTGTAGAAGGCATCAATGTTCCGTTATAAGTTCCATCCCAACCTTCGTCAGCACCTTTGTAAGTCAGCAGCAACTTGCCGAATCGGTCAAAGACGGACACATTGGCATCCGGGAATGCCTCTTGCAAGCCAGACACCACCCAAGTCTCGTTCACACCGTCGCCATCAGGAGAAAAATAATCAGGAATCCTTATGTCCGGAGCATTAATCACAAACTCAAACTCATCTTTACAACCAGCACCATCTTCAACATAAACAATATGTTCTCCGAAAGACAAGCCATCCTTTTCGCTTTGCTCGTCAGCCACGCCATCATCAATCTTGAACAAGAAAGGTGACAATCCGTAGTGACCCTCAAGCACCACCTCAACTCTTCTGATGTCTAGCGAATCGACTGACAATATTCTCGGAGCAGAATTTACCACAGCCACAGCCTTTGTTTCGGCCTCACACTCACCTCTGTACATTTTCACGTCATAATAAGATGTTTCAGAAAGCAGAGAAGTAAACGTTGACGACTGACACACCACATCACCAGACAACTCTTCCGTCCATTCAAACTTATCCGCACCAAATTTGTCGGCACTTATATTAACCATCTCGCCCTCACAGACAGTGTCAGACACCACATCGACATCAAACGGCTCGTCCACAAGCACAACAGCCTCGAACGCCCTTGCGCCGCACTTGCCCCAATCCGCATTCAGCGTATAGACATATTTGGACGTATGCCCTTTAGCCGTCTCTTCGTTGAAGCTTGGGAGAGCCACAATGTTATACCCGCCGTCAACATTCAGCACAGAGGCGTCATAAGCCCACGAAAGCACAGCCTCCGCCGGAGTGTACGAAATCTCGATATCCACCTCTTCGCCTTCGCAAACCTTCAAGTCTGTCGGCATCTTGACCTCCACCGGCTGAGTAGGCACAACCAAGGCCTGTTCCGATATGGTCTCACCTTTATACTTAACCTGAGCCTTATATAACGTAGGCACAAAAGGAGAAACTTCCGCTCTGAGCACTCCGTTTCGGCTTTCGTAAGAAACATCTTTAACCGTGCCTCCATCTGCAAGTTGCGACCACACATTAAGTTCGTACTCCTCAGGATTCAAAATTCTGCCTGTACCAGACGTGTCTATCGTCAGAACAGTATAATTACCGAGGCAAATAGAATCCGCCACATCAATTTTCAAAGAAATCAGAGCGTCCGCCCAAACCTCCACAGTATCTGTAACGGAACAGTAATCCTCGTCCGAAAGTTCAATCTCAAACAGATGGTCTCTATCTGCAACCACATTAATCCGGTACTCATTAGAGACTACCGAGCCTTTTTCCCTCCACTCTATCTTATCCACCATTCCGCTCTGCGGTTTAGAGACAGACAAGCCAATTTCAACAGACTCGCCGCGCTGAAGCACATACAAATCTTTCGGAACAGAGAACTCAACAAACTCTTTGACCTTCAGCTCATCGCTCAAGTTTTTCTCCACCACACAGCCTCTGTTTGTCAACTTAAAGCCGTACAATCCGCTATCATCAGCCTTAGCCTTTTCTATCTTCACCGATTCAGAAGATGCTATTTCATGACCATCTTTCAACCACAAGACTGCAGGTTTCTCCTCACAATCAATATCCAAAACCGCAGAGAACTCCTCGCCCTCGCAAATAACCAAGTCTGTATGAGACACAGCTACATTTATAGGCAAAGACACCACCGTAAAGTCTAACGACGCAGGACATTCGTTCCTGTAAGAGACCTTAAAGCTCCTTTCGCCTGAGAACCCTTTAAGTTCAAGTTTAGAACCTTCTGATATCAACTCGCCATTCTCAAACACTTCAAAAAGCCCATCGCCCGACTTCAGTCCTGACAGATCAACAGAGACCTTTCCTCCACAACTGTAGAATCGCATGTTAGCGCTTGACGCAGACAATTTCAGAGGAGATTCCAGATTATCCTTCTCCTCGAACAGAACAGAGCCCGCCACAGAGCCGTCGCCCATAACAACCTTATGCAAAGCCTTCTTCACACACGCTCCGGCAGACACCTCAACCTCGTAACTATACTCAACGCCCTTTTCGCCCGCCAAAGCATCAGTCTTGAACAATTTTTCGCCTGCCACTCCGTTCCACGCAAACTTCACATCATCTACATTAGAAGCACCAACAACAGCCGTAAGTTCCAGCACATCACCCGGACACGCCCTTGCAGGACCATCTACAGAAACATCACGCAAAGAGTCTATCCTCACATTCAGTTCAAGTTCGTCAGACCTACACTCGGCTCCGCTCAGCGGAACAGTAAAGTAACCCGACACAGAATAAACGCCACCCTTTTCCACCGCAGCAGGATTTTGCACTTGCGAATTATCGGCAGACTTAAATTCTGACTTAAAATCCTGCACATTATTGCTCACAGTCCAATACTGATTAATGTCCACACTTCTTTCGCACACAGACTCTGTTTCAGTTCTCGACAGACGAGGCTTTGCGTAAACAGTCACAACAACCTCGCTCTTTCCGCTCAAAGCTCCGTCCACCTTACCTTGCGCGACGAAATAAGAGACAGACACCTCGTTCTTGTCCAGATCTGGCAACTCAGTACTTGGCACCGGAGCGTCGCTAAGCGCGTTGCCGTCCGCATCAAACCAGAACAACTTATAGTCCGCCGCATCCGGAAGTCCAGACACATTGACAGCAGCCGTCAACGGGTCTGCCGCCGCGCCCTCGCAATAGTCTATCGGAGACACCTTCGGACGAGGAGACCTAGTTATAGTGACAGTAACCTTTCGCAAATCGCTTTCGCAACCGTCAGCATCTTTCTGAGATACATAATACGTATAATTCTCTTCAGCATCTTCCGAAATAGAGGCGTCATATTTTGGAGCCGGAGCATCAGAACCAATCAGGACCTTGTTCGCATCATACCAAACCAAAGTCAAACCATCGTCAGCCTTAGCCACATCCGGGTTCTGTTCAAGCAGACTTGCATAAGCCAAAGGAGAGCCAGCCGCATCAGTCTTTAGATAGCTCACGTCAAAATCTCCGACAGACGGCATCGGCACCTTATTAACAGCCACATCAAGCGAGACGGTGTCGCTCATACACACAGAACCGTTTGGCAAAGTGTAAACCTGAGCCACCGCATAATTATATACCACCGAAGAGGCAACATTTGTCGATGGAATGGGCGTTTTTTGAATTTCAGCACCATTTTCGAACCACTGCAATCCGTCTCCATAATAGTAGCCGGCCTCGTCTTTAGAAGTCTTCACCTCAAAATCCGGCACAACATCGTTAGCACAAAGGCTCAGATCGGTCGTTTCCGGCTCTTTCACACCATAGACAGTTACAGAGAACGTAGCCTTATCACTCTCCGAATTCTTCGCCTCGTCCTTCTGCGTCACATGATATTTATAAACGCCAGGAGCGGCGGTTTTATCAAGAGACACCATTTCGGCAGAGCCAGTCTCTGCAGTTTCCGACGCATACCAATATAGTTTAAACTCAGGCTTATCCTTCGACACAAGCGCAGACAGGTCCGCAATACCTTCGCCAAAGCAGACCGCGCTGTCGCGCACCACAGGCACCGGAGTCTGATTCACTATAACAATAACCGGCACGCGTTCGCTCTCGCAGCCCTCCGGAGAAACATTCGACACGTAATAAGTATATGTTCCAGCCACCGTTTTATCTTGCAAGATAGGATCAAAAGAACCCGTTTCCGCGTCTTCGGTCATATACCATTTCAACTTATTAGGAGCAACCTCTTTCACAGCAGGAGCAATGCTCTCCTTTTCGCCTTCAGCCTGCTGCATATTCAGCTCAACAGTCTCAGGCGCAGCCGGTCTTTCGTTCATCACAACAGTCACAGTCGATTCTGCCACACACAAACTATCGTCAGTAACCTTTACCGTAAAATCGTAAGAGCCTGGCGATTGCGAGCCGTCACCATTAAAGACCACCTCCGCACCAGTTGATTTGTCAAGCCCGACACCAGACCATTCGTAAAGCCGGTTCAGCGCAGACGCAGAAGTATCTTTCGCCAAGAGGTTCAGGCTCTCGTCCTCGCACAGTTGCGTTGCCGCCTCAATCACAGGCTTCGGCTCATGACCGGTCTCCACCTCTATATCAAACGAATTGAAATAACGTTTGCCCTCCGCATCTTCAACCACAATCGAATAAGAACCTTTATCCAGTTTCTCTTTACGATAAACCAAATTTTCAGAAAAATCCCTTGTGTCAATAGGAGCAGACGCCGCAAATCCGACCTCATCTTCAACAACCCCTTCAAACAAATAGAACTTCAGCTTTTTACCATCAGAGGTTGGTTCATAATAACAGCTGTCCTGCACCATGCCTTTTCCCTCCGCAGTCTCGCACCACACATTTCTGAACGACGGCACTATAACAGGCGGAGCTGAATATTCAAAGATTATTCGATAACGCACGCCGCAAGAGCTGCCCATTGTAGCCGTATCGTCCGCAACAAAAATCTGCACCGCATCATTGTTGAAAAGAGAGTCCGGATGCACAAGTCCCGCACCATTATAATAAATATTACCTTCAAATATAGATACATCCTCAATTTTAAGTTCATCTTTCAGAACCTTGTTTATATTGTTAAGCACATTCAGGTCGTCCAACGCGTTGATTTTGAACGGGCCTAATGTATCAACCGGCATATACTGCGAAATCAGTTCATCTTCCACACGCACGATGGTAGCAGTATTTGTCTTACAGTCCGTCTGGTTACTGATGCCAACTAGCAGCGAGCCGTCCGGCGCGTAATATTTCGCCACCGCAGAGTTTTCTATACGGCGTTTGCATATAGGGAACTGCCACACTGGGTCTGTTATATCTTTCAGTTTCACCTTGAACTTCAGCACAATGGAGTCTTTCACCTCAATAGAAGGCAATCCAAACTTCAGCACGGACGGAGAGCCAGCCGACGATTCGAGCGTAACTCTGCTGTCTGACGAGACGAGCGACCCGTCAACATAATCAACCGCCACGTCCAAAGTGTCAAACAGAAAGTCGCCCGAAGGATTCGACGCCTTTCCACCGTTATTTTTCACAACAATCACATACTCAAGTTCCTTGTCAGTCTTAGATTCTGCCACATCAGTTTTCTTAGTGATATAGAAGAATGGCTGCACAGTCTCTATCGCAATATAAGCAAGGAACGGAATTGTGTTACCTTGCGGACCGGCGTTCACTGTCAGCGTTGCTTCTGTTGCCGTCTGATTGACGCACCCTTCCGGCAATCTGATATGGTGCGCGTCGTAACTGAACGTACGGTTATAGTTAGGCGTACGGACAACCGGATTGCCGTTGCTCCATGTGCCGTCAACGTTCTCCACATAAGTTGTAGTCCTCAAAGAGGATATACCATCCTGATAGCTTTCTGTAAAAAGAGGGCTGTCAAAATCCGGCACATTACACTCGTTCACAATGGCCCTTTTATTTGCGTCGAGCGGATAGCCGTAGCGTCCGTACAACTTGCGCATCGGGTTAGGGTTGATAGAGAACGTTCCGTTCCCTGCATTGAAGCCAAGACCTTCCGGCTTAGCTCTCGACTGCGAGATATACTCCGCAAGGTTCTCTCCGTCGAGCGCCGCATAACCTATGTATGACGTGAAATCGTCCGACGCAGGCGTTGTCAGGCCGGTAAGCTGGAAAGATGTAGAGCTGTTATTTCCCACATTCTGCATACCGTCCCAAATAGAGATGCTTCTCGGCGGACTGTCCGGCTCGTTGAACACCACGACAAGCACCCAACCGCCGTGCGTGCCGCCCTTGATTTTATCCGGCACCGTCTTCACGTTCGCCACCCAGAAATCGCCCGCTTCGCTGCCCTTCACCAAGTTAGTGACATCCGCCACACACACATAAGTGTTATTGTGGTCATACTGAGCGTAAGAATATCTGTCTTCTGCCACAACATCCTGATAAGCCGTCATATTAGGCGACTTGAACTTGACGGTGCGCGTCTCCTCAGCATCAACCGAGCCTGGCATGGAGCTGCCGTAAGACTTGAACGCAGACTTGTCATAAGTATATTTAGAAGTTCCGTCCATTCCGAACCAGTACAGAAAAGCGTATTCAATCTTAGCACATTCTGATATTTCAAGACGTGAACTGGACGAACAGAACGTAGTATTGTCGTCATCATTGTCCGAATAAAGCAGTCCGGCACGCATTTTCTCCGTCTTAGGATTTCCGTAAACAGGTCCGCACGTCGCATTGTAAGCCTTCTGCCTGATTCTAAGCCTTGGGTTTGTACCCGAAAACTGCACATATTCAACACCGTTGACAACCCTTGTCTGCGCGCGTTCTTCGTCTATTCTCGCTATCAGGCCAAGAGCCGTGAGCGTATCGACAAGAGCGTCTCTCCACGCCTCATACTTCTCCGGTGTCAAGTATCTGTTTGCTCCATTCACAAGATCTGGCTCAAGAGGCAAAAGACCTAAGTTTTCATATTCGTTTTGCGGATTGTACGTAACGGTCTGCTCTCTTCCCGCTGTGAAATACTCCAGACAGCCGCCATCCTCAAACGAGCAGCCATTAAGAAGGTACGTAAAGACGTCCTTGTCCGAATCCAGATCAAACTGATTGTTAATGCTGAAACTGCTGCTTCCGCTGTTGTACTCCGCCGTCATCCTCTCTGTCAGAATCTCCGGCACTTTTTCTGTCGGCACAAGCAGCCTGTCCATAATCACCTTGTTTCTGTCCACAAAATAAGGTTCTATTAACGGGGCAGACGCCATACGTATATCCAAATTACCCTCTATCTTAGCTCTTTCAGAAAAGTCAGCCTGAGAATACACTTGCTGCATCGGGCACAACGCAACAATCCAAAGGAGCAACAATATTCCTTTGCCTGATAGGTTATCTTTTTCAAATAAATTTCGTGTCTTCATAATCTTACTAAAAAAATCCGCTGCAAGTTACAATCATACTTAACTCTTATACGTTGACATTTATACCAAACATAAGCGGCTAATATACCTAAAAGGAAGACATCCTACTTTGGTATTTTTTTACTTAACTGATTATCAGCATACTTATCACAAAGAAAATAAAAACATCACTCATTTGCAAATTTCATCAACAAAAGAGGCTTTTTTTTCAACATCTTAACATTTTTCAACAGCAACATATAAAAAAGCAATCACTACAAATTACGATTTATGGCAACTTCTATAAATTAGGTCAAGATGATATATGTGTCAAAAAAAATTAAAATCGTAATTTATAGAAGTTGCCCTTGGTCTGACATTAGCAAGCAAACTTATGCGCGAACGTTCGCCGCACACTTAACGGTTCGGATAGCAGACAGTCACGCTCGCCTCTTCCATCTCTCCGTTCACAGGCGGATTCATTTTAGAGACAGTGACCTCAATGCTCCTCACTACCGGAAAATTGTCCAACACTGCATCCAGAATGCGCTGTGCCACATGCTCAATAAGATTCGATCGCTTCTGCATCTCTTTCTTCACCAGTTCATAAACGTCAGAATAGTTTATGGTTCCGCTGATATCGTCCTCTTTCGTCGCATTACCAAAATTGCATCTCATCGTGAGCGTCACATAAAATGTGTTGCCCACCAGCTGCTCTTCGCGAATTGCTCCGTGAAAAGCATGAAATTTCATCCTCTTTAAAGTTATTACGCCCATAATATTTCTGTTTATTTGAAAAATGAAAAATTTACGTGACCATAACACCTATGGTCGAAAAAGCGCGGATGTTCGGAGAAGTCCTTCGTCCGCGGATGCTCCAGCACAAGAAACCCGTCTTCTTTCAGAAGTTCTTTGCCGAAAATCAAGTCCGGAATAGAGTCAAGTTCCGGCAAGTCGTAAGGCGGGTCGGCAAAAACAATGTCAAACTTAGAGCCTGTGCTGCCGACAAACTTGAACGTGTCACCCTTTATTGCCGTAATCTCGTCAATTCCAAGTTCCGCCATCACCTTCTGCATGAAACTGAAATTAATTCTGTTCTGCTCCACCGCAACCACACTGCCGCACCCTCTCGAAACAAACTCAAAACTGATACTGCCAGTGCCGGCAAACATATCCAGCACACAAACCTCTTCAAAATCAACCATGTTGTTCAATATGTTGAAAAGGCCCTCCTTCGCAATATCTGTAGTAGGACGCGCTTTCAGGTTCGCCGGAGGCGAAAATCTTCTCCCTTTAAATTTTCCGCTAACTATACGCATATCAAAATATTATATACTTCATTTTTTACAAAGAACAAAAAGACGCCCTGTCTGCCTCCATTGAGTTTGTCCACGCAAAACACCTACAGATTGAAAGAACTAAAAATCGGCGCGTATCTATGCGCGTCCGCTTTGTTCAGGATCTCCTTCGCCACATCAATTCCGTTTGGCGCCGTAGCCAAAGAGACCCTCTTCACATACTTTTTCAGTTCTGCCATCCGAATATCACGTTCGCCGACTTGTCCAGACAGCACAACACCCGAAGTCTGCTGGTTAAGGCGGAACTGTTCAAAGATGTTAAGCGTAAAATAGAGGAACTCGTCTGCCGTTCTGCAATCGAACGAGTTTGCCAGCAGCAAATTACCCCTGTCCGCAAGCGCAACATCAAAAAAGCCGTCGTTTACACAAACGGAAAGCACCTCGCCATTTTCGCTCTTGCTCTTAAACAGCGCATCCGCAATCACAGGCGCCTGCTGGCAGCAGATTTCCGCATCTGCAAAAACGGAACTTGCCGCATCCACAACCTTTCCAGGCACAGAGTAGAGCAAGACAGACTCGTTCATGCTTATGTAGTCCGACAACAAACGGCTCTCAGCCTCCGGCTCTTTGCCAAAATTCAGCGTCCAGTAACGATTCACGTCCTGCTTGTCGAATATCACAGCCGGCACCAATGTGTAGTAGCGAGCCTCACATACAATCCTCACTTTGCGATAACGAAGCTTCATCAGAGGATTCTGTTCAAACATCGCTTTCAGATTCTCTGCAGCATCAGACGCAAGCGGCTGCAAGTCAGACAGATGCACTACGCAATTCCGTTCCAGACTATAGATGCAAAAAACAAATCCATTCGACAGCAGCCAAATGGATATGTTACAATTTTCGGAGTCCGAACGGTTAAACGCCCGGGCAGACAACTCTATATTCTGCATTTACATTTCCCAGTTACCTCCATTATTGTTAGGAGAAGTCAAGTCCCCAACCTTCAAACCTGGATATTTGCCCAAGTCTTTTGCAAGACCGTTCATATTAATAATCTCCTGTCTGTCCAAACCTTCCAAGTAATCGTTATTAGAAACTTTAGCCTCAAAAAGGTGCATCACAGCTCCAGACTTAGGACTCTTGAAGCTGATAGTGTCCAATGAGAACTTCTTTCCGTTTGTAAGCGGCACAAATTCCAAAGAGTCCGCATTATAGTTCTCTCCGAAAAGAGCAATCTTCACGTTTTCGAATGTTGTGTCTCGACTGAAACTTGCCTTAAAGGCTTCAACGTCTTCAATTCCAAAAAAAGCTGCAGAGTCTGCCGCGAAAGCCGAGTCCGCCTTGATTCTCAACGCCAAAGCTTCTGTCAAGCCCTTTTCCATCTGCTCGTCTGTCAATCCGCCCACTTTTTTTACTGTAGGAATAGACCCATTATTAACAAAGTCTATCAACTCCCTGAAACTTCCCGCATACTTGTCGTTCTGCGCAAAATGTTCCACCTGAGCCTTTCTGATGTCTATCAATCGACTAACCACTGCTTTCATACGGGCATCTCTCTGTTCTCCAAATTCGATAGGATCCTGGATGCTACGGTAATTCATGAATACAAGAAAAACCGCCGAAATCACCAACAAGGCTGTAAAAATTTTTCTAACCATATCTGCTTGTTCTTTATTTTTTACTATTATTGTGCAAATTTTAAAAAAAATCAGGAAATAAGCAAAAAAAAAACAAATTTTATTGTCTAAAATGATAAATCAATATTTACTTGACAAAATCAGGACAGCTTTTTCTCTTGAACCGACCTCTCAGCAGTCCGCTCTGATGGAGAAGGTTGCCAACTTTATTGTGGACAAAGACAGCGACAGAATCTTCTTGCTGAAGGGATACGCCGGCACTGGAAAAACGTCGGTTATCAGCAGCGTGATAAAGGTGATGGACGAGCTGCAACAGCCTGTGGTGCTTCTGGCTCCGACGGGACGAGCTGCCAAAGTGCTGTCAATTTATTCTGAAAAACAGGCTTTTACCATACATAAAAAGATATACAGACAAAAGTCGGGCGCCGACTTCAACAGCGACTTCAACCTAAATGTCAACCTGCACAAAAGCACTCTTTTTGTGGTTGACGAAGCTTCTATGATTGCAAACTCGGCTCCGGACTCTGTATTCGGCTCCGGCTGCCTGCTGGACGACCTTATCCATTATGTGTATAGCGGCGAAAACTGCAGACTGATTCTTATCGGAGACACAGCCCAGCTCCCGCCTGTCGGACAGTTGTTAAGCCCCGCTCTCGACAAAGGCATGCTGGAAGGGTACGGGTTTTCTGTCGATGAGTTTGAACTTACGGAGGTTGTGAGACAGGCCTCTTCGTCTGGCATTCTTTCTAACGCCACATTTCTTAGAACATTGATAGCAAACGAGTTTTACGACGACGGACTGCCTAAAATAGACACCGAAAGCTTCCCTGACGTGAAAAAGATGCCGGGCGACGAACTTATCGAGGCCCTCTCATCCTCTTACGGAAAATACGGCACAGATGATGTTATTGTGATATCAAGGTCAAACAAAAGGGCTAATGTATTTAACAATGGTATTCGTAACAGCGTGCTGTACAGAGAAGAGGAATTATCTTCCGGAGACATGCTCATGGTTGTAAAAAACAATTATTTCTGGTCCAAAGAAATCAAAGGGTTTGACTTTATTGCCAATGGTGATGTTGCCGAGGTTAAACGCATAAGAAACAAAAGAGAGCTTTACGGGTTCCGATTTGCCGAAGTTCTGCTTTATTTTCCTGACTATGACACTGAAATAGAGGCCAATATCCTGCTTGACACGCTGCAAAGTCCGTCGCCAACTCTAACTTACGACGACAGCAACCGTCTGTTTCAAGCCGTGCAGGAGGATTATATGGACATAGGCAACAAGCGCGACCGTATGCTGAAGATGCGTCAAGACCCTTATTTAAACGCTTTGCAGGTTAAATTCGCTTATGCCGTCACTTGCCATAAAGCGCAAGGCGGACAGTGGGACGATGTGTATATTGACGTAGGTTACATAACTGAGGAACAGACAGATATAGAATTTTTAAGATGGCTGTACACCGCTTTCACCAGAGCAAGGCGCAACGTCTATATGATAAACTGGCGCGACTAAACACATTTCAGCTTAGCCGCGCCAATTTCCGTCTTTTACTTGCAGGATTTGATGCTTTACATCTCTTCAAACTCCACGTCCTCCGCAACTTTTTTGAATTCTCTCATGCGCCTTGCGCCCTCTTCCGACTTAGTTTTGCGACCGAAGCCGCCTCCGTCACCAGAATAATCACCGTCACCATATTCTGCTCCTCTTCCTGAATAATTCTTCTTGTCGTTATCAGAAGAGAAACCAAACAGCCGGAACAGCCCGTTCAACAGACTTCCGGCGATACTGAACACAAAAACCGCTGCAAACAGCAAGAGAAAAAAGAAAAATGCAAAAAAGACTGCCATAAAGTTCTATTTTTTATCAACTTAAAAGATAACAAATAACACCGCCCTTTTGATTAGCACCAAATCAAAACTGGCCAATTGCAACTCCGCGATTCTGCCTATTTGCAGAGCATTCAGCGCCGCCCTGACTCGCAGATATTGTCCAATATCAATACACGTTTTCTGCAATCTGCTTCACGCTCGAAGCATCAGACATTGTGTAAAAGTGAATGCTCGGCACATTATTGGCTTTCAGCTCTTTAGCCTGCATGATACACCATTCTACCCCTGCCCTTTTAGCCTCTTCGTCAGTTTTGCACTTGCGCAGTTCGCTTGCAAAAGCCTCCGGTATGTCAACATGAAACACCTTTGGAAGAATATTGAGCTGAGACATTTTCGTTATCGGCTTTATACCCGGAATGACAGGCACGTTTATGCCCTCTTCCCTGCATCTCTTCACAAAATCAAAATATTTCTGATTGTCAAAAAACATTTGCGTAACCACATATTCAGCACCGGCCTCAACCTTCTGTTTCAGGTACGCTATGTCAGATTCCAGATTCGGCGACTCGTCATGCTTCTCCGGGTAACCCGCCACACCGTAAGAGAACTTTTCCAAGCGCTCCTCCTTCATCTTCGTGCCATCTTCAAAATAGCCTTCGTTAAAACGGTTTATCTGCACCTGAAGCTCAGTTGCGTGCGAATAACCATTTGCCACCGGCTTGAAAGACGAGTCATGCTTTGCCTTGTCGCCGCGCAGAAGCAGCAAGTCGTGAATGCCAAGGAAATCGAGGTCAATCAGCACATACTCAGTCTCTTCTTTAGAGAATCCGCTACAAAGGATATGAGGCACAACATTTATGTTGTACTTATTCTTTATAGCCGCCGCAATCGCGACCGTGCCAGGTCTATGCCTTTCCGCCACGCACTTGAACAAGCCGTTCTCCATCGTCTTGTAAACCATCTCGCTACGGTGAGTTGTTATGTTTATATACTTAGGGTCGAACTCTCTGAGAGTGTCTATTGTCTTATAAACCTTCTCAATCCCGTTTCCTTTCAATGGCGGCAACACTTCAAAAGAGAAAGCGGTCGTCTTACTGTTGTTAATCAAATCTATAACCTTCATTTCAAAATCACTTTAGGTGGTTTCTATAAATTCATTTCGCCGAATTTATATAGCTCGCCTTTATTCAAATCTATCTTCAGTCGAGCGTCCGAAACTCAGTCCGGTCTCTATATCTTCTGCGCTAATCTCTGTCAGCGTCGCATTTCCACATTTCACCACACGTCCGGGAAACTGCTTCACCCATCTCATGTTATGAGTGGCCATAACCACGGCCGTGCCGCTGTTCGCAATCTTGTAGAGCAGATCCATCAGCGCCTCGCCTGTCTGCGGGTCAAGATTACCGGTCGGCTCGTCGGCAAGAAGCAGCTTCGGCTTGTTAAGCAAAGCGCGCGCAATCACGATACGCTGCTGCTCGCCACCCGAAAGTTCGTGCGGCATCTTGTAACCCTTAGTTGACATCCCCACATACTTCAGCACCTCCTCTATGCGGCTGTCAATATCCTTCTTGCTCTTCATGTCGGTCGCGCGCAAGACGAACTCCAAGTTATCATAAACACACCTGTCCGTCAAAAGTTTAAAGTCCTGAAAGACAATGCCCAGTTTCCGTCTGAGGTGCGGCACATCCTTTTCTCTAATCTCATTCAAGTCATAACCGAGCACAAAAGCGTCGCCCACCTCCACTGAGGTTTCGCAGTAAAGCGACTTCAAGAACGAGCTTTTGCCGCTGCCTACTCTTCCTATAAGGTAAACAAGTTCCCTCTCGCCCACTTTAATGTCTATATTTTTCAAGACGGTCACGTCCTGATGACACACAGACACATTTCTGAAATCAATTAGAGTTTCGTTCATACATTCACGATTTAGGTGGGTTCTATAAATTCATTTCGAGGATTTTTGAATTCATTTCGAGTAAATTGCCAAGCGAAAGAAGGGTGCGACCGACTGACAAACAGCAAGTTGCCGAAATAAATCAAAAGTGCCGAAAAGTTTATCCCCACACGATTTATGTTTTTTTATTTTAAACGGTGAATTTATAGAACTCACCTTTACATTAATTAGTCCAACGGCTTTTTATGTCTTGCCTTCAGTTCCTTCACCAAGTCTTCTATGCGCAAATTCTTTCCTGAGAGCAAAACCATAAGGTGAAACAGCAGGTCCGAAGCCTCGTTCACAAACTCCTCATCGGTTCCGTTCGTGGCCTTGATAACTGTATCCACAGCCTCCTCGCCCACCATCTGAGCCATTCTGTTCAGTCCGTCACGAAACAGCGAAGCCGTATAAGACGCGTCCGGGCTCTCCGCCTTGCGTTTCTCTATGAAACTTTGCAAATACGGAAGGAAATTCATGTCCGACACATTATCCTCGCCCCAGCAAGTGTCTGTTCCTGTATGACAAACAGGTCCTACCGGATTCACTTTAACAAGCAGCGTGTCGTTGTCGCAATCCACCTTCATGGAAACCACATTAAGGAAGTTCCCGCTCGTCTCGCCTTTTGTCCAAAGACGTTTTTTTGTACGGCTGAAGAATGTGACCTTGCCGGTCTCCACTGTCTTGTTATAAGCCTCCTCGTTCATAAAGCCCAGCATAAGGACCACAAGCGTCTGAGCGTCCTGAACTATAACAGGGACAAGCCCTTCCATCTTATCAAAATCTAACTTCATACAATTTTATGCAAATATAAGAATCTGTTCGTTAAATTTAAAATACAGAACAAAATCCTGTTGTTTTTCTATCAAAAAGCCTCTTTTTCTTCTCTTCTGAACAAAAAGAGCAACTACTTCAAACCATGACGTCTTTTATCGTCCTCCGTAATTTTCCTTATCACTCTGCACGGATTTCCTGCCGCCACAACATTCGCCGGAATATCTTTCGTCACAACGCTGCCGGAGCCGACAACCGAGTTTCTTCCGACCGTCACTCCGGGGTTCAGCACCACGTTGCCGCCTATCCAGACATTGTCTTCAATCGTTATCGGACAGGCAAACTCCCACTCCTCATTGCGAAGTTCAAAATGCAAAGGATGTCCGGCTGTATAAATTCCCACGTTAGGGCCAATCAGCACATTGTCTCCAATCGTCACCTTCGCGCAGTCAAGAATCACAAGATTGTAGTTGGCATAGAAATTTTCTCCGATCTCTATGTTGCAGCCATAATCGCAACGGAAAGGCGGCTCTATGAAAAAGTTCCCCTTCACGCTGCCAAACAAAGATTTCAGAAGTTCATTTCTTTCCTCTATCATGCTGGGCTGCAGACTATTATAGCGAAACACTATTTCCTTAGCTCTCTGCCTTTCAGCCAACAGTTCTGCGTCAAAACTTTTGTAAAGTTCTCCGCTCAACATCTTATCCTTTTCGCGGCTCATATAGATTGTCTGTTATTGCAAAAAAGATGCTATTTCCGCCAGTTTTATCTTTCCTTCATAAATAGCCTTGCCGGTAATCACAGCAGGCACGTTCGCGTCGTTCAGCGCTTTTATATCGTCCATGCAGCTCACACCGCCGCTCGCAACAAGATACAAGTCCGGAAAGTTGTCCAGCACCTTCTTGTAAAGGTCGTTAGACGCACCTTGCAGCATTCCGTCCTTGCTGATGTCTGTGCATATCACCTTATCCACACCTTTATCCTTAAACTTTTTGATGAAAGGAATCAGGCTGAGGTCCGTTGTCTCAATCCAGCCGCCAACCGCAATCTTCTCATCTTTGACGTCAGCGCCAAGTATGATTTTCTCCGCTCCGAACTTCTCTATCCACGACAAAAACACGTCCGGATTCTTCACCGCAATACTGCCTCCGGTAACCATCGAGGCTCCGCACTCAAACGCGATGCGCAGGTCGTCGTCGCTTTTCAGTCCTCCGCCAAAATCCACCACAAGATTTGTTTTCGACGTGATGCTCTCAAGCACCTTGTAATTAACTATATGCTGAGCCTTGGCGCCGTCGAGGTCCACAAGATGAAGTCTGCGCACCCCCGCATCCTCGAACATCTTTGCCACTTCCGACGGATTCTCATTATAAACCTTCTTCTGATCATAATCACCTTGCGACAAACGCACACATTTGCCGTCAATAACATCAATCGCTGGAATAATTTCTATCATATTTCCCTAAATTTTCCGCAAATTTAATCTTTTATGTTTTAGAAACTTAACTATTTTGCAAAATAATTCAAATTAAAGCCTCATTTGGACATAAACCTATGCGTTATCTTATGTTT
This sequence comes from uncultured Bacteroidales bacterium, assembly GCA_937915765.1. Taxonomy (GTDB): domain Bacteria; phylum Bacteroidota; class Bacteroidia; order Bacteroidales; family Paludibacteraceae; genus RGIG9379. The sequence goes on from CALGHE010000126.1 coordinate 30,659, forward strand.
TCTGACTGTTTCCATAGCCAACTTCGCATTTAATTTGATATTAAAATCATAATTTATAAGTCAGAAGTTATAAAGACAATCTGTAACTTTTCATTAACTTTGTTCCGTTATTTTTAGACAAAGTATATTATGAAAAATTATCTTTTATTGGGAATGATGGCCCTTGCGTTACAGACTAATGCGGCAGGGCTTTTTTATGATTTTGAATCAAATTCTGATGACTGGTTCGGACGTGGCGACGGAGAGATTTCTCTAAGCGCAGAACAAAAGCACGAAGGGCAGCAGTCTTTGTTCGTCTCAAACCGTGCTGCAAACTGGCACGGGGCGGCTCTGTCGAACGACTACATCGAGCCGGGCAAGAAGTACAAGTTCAGCGTGTTTGTCTTTGTGACGGAAAACGCAAACATGAACCTAAGCCTGCAATATTCGGAAGACGGCAACGACTCGTATCCATGCGTGAGCCAAAAGGAGGTTTATGCCTATTCGTGGACCGAATTGAGCGGAGAGATCATATTGCCTGACGGAGCGACAAACATTCAGCCATATCTGCAGTCTAACAACGAGACTTTAAGCTTTTATGTTGACGACTTCTCTTGCGAAGAGGTCGTTGAAGAGATTGTAGAGCATAATGAGGCTTCGCTATGGAAGGCGTTTAACAACTACTTTAAAATAGGAACGGCAACAACACAGCAAGAAATAGCGCCTCAGAACAACAAGAACCTGATTCTTCACCACTTCAACAGCGTGACCCCGGGCAACGAGCTGAAGCCGGACTGCCTGCTTGACCAGAACGCAAGTATTGCTAACGGCAACAACGTCAATCCGCAGGTTAAGATTCCGGCTTCTACAAGATCTGTGCTGAAATTCTGCGAACAGAACAATTTGCCTATACGCGGACACGTATTCGTATGGCACTCGCAGACTCCGGACTGGTTCTTCAACGAAGGTTTTGAAAGCGACGGAGCTACTGTATCGAAAGAGATTATGGACCAGCGTATGGAAAACTACATCAAAAACGTGGTTGACACTATTGTTGCTGAATTTCCTAACTTGAACATATACGCATGGGACGTTGTGAATGAAGCGTTTAGCGAAAATGGCGGAATGCGTCAGCCAGGCAGCAACTATGTGAACGACGGAACTTCTCGCTGGATGGAGGTTTATGGCGACAACTCTTTCATATACAAGGCTTTCACCTATGCTAAGAAATATGTTCCGGAAGGGTGCAAACTGTACTACAACGACTATAACGAGTACATAGAATCTAAACGCGACGGAATATACAATCTGGTTAAAGACTTGTACGAGAAGAATCTTTGCGACGGAGTCGGCATGCAGTCTCACCTAAGCACAAGCTTCCCGTCTGCGCAGCTTTACCGCGCGGCGGTTGAGAAGTACGCGTCAATCGGATGCGACATTCAGGTCACCGAACTTGACATAACTCTTGCTGATGGAGCCGACTTTTCTAAACAGGCTCAGATGTACAAAGACCTGTTCGACATTTATCGCGAATACAAAGACAACATCAGCCTCGTGGCGGTCTGGGGAACTAACGACGAAACCAGCTGGCGCTCTGACGGGAAACCGCTTATCTTCAGCGGATACAAACCGAAAGAGGCTTACAACATGATAATAGACGGCATGGACATCAGCACAGGCGCGAAACAGGCTGCCACGACTGAAGAGTGCCTAATATGCTCCGACAACAACAGCCAGACGGTTGTTTTCTGCCACGCCGGAATTTTTTCTTACGAGATAACTGACATGTCCGGCCGCTCTTGCTTGTCCGGCTCTGGAAACGGCTTTGTTAATCTGAACATAAGCGGTCTGCCTGACGGCGTTTACCTCGCTGTTGTCAAAACATCTGACGGAAAGATTTTCAAAGAGAAAATAGTAAAAAAATAATTTGTGACACTGACGAAGAAGAGGACGTGCAATTTCAAACGGCACGTCCTCTTTTGGCTTATAGAATCCACCTTGAAGCAAGAGATTAATATCAAACTTTTCACTATATTTGCAACACGGATTGTGATGAGGATAATGAATTTGCACCTACTTCGAGTTCAAGTCTGTAATGGAGGTTCCGCCAAACAACTTCAACGAGCAGTTCGTGAAAGACCTGCTGAACGATGATGTCAAAGACCTCAGCCAGATCAAGTGGAAAAATATCCGCTTATCAAACTGATAATCGATATTTCAGGCATAATTCTGAGAGATTTTTTTTAGGTTTCTCGAATTAGTTTTGAATTAAATTTAAACAACTTCTAAAATGATTAACATTATGAGAAATAGAATATCATTAACAGTATTGTGCTTAGTCTCTTTTTTTTCATTACAAGCACAAAAGAATAAAGAAGTTCTTGATTTTATAGAGAAATTGCCTACCATAGAATATGGAACTATGCCGTACTGGATAGGAGCAAATGAGGATCGATCTTATATAATTGTACACGGATTTCCGCCAACAAAAGAGAGTGATGCTCTTGATGTAGATAAGTATAATAACATGATGAAATCTGCTCTTTGCGATAAAAGTTATACTATAAAAGGGAAAGATACTCTCAACGTTAGATATGACCATGTGGAGTTTACTCCGATTGTTTTTGATGAAGTGTATTTTCTCTATGGTAATAGAGAACAAATAGAAAGACCTTTCACATCTGTGTTATTTGCAAGTGCTAAGTCTGTCTATTTGGATAAGTTTTATGTGGTTTATTTTCATAGAGTAATATATACGGAAACTGTTGCTTATTATGCAGTAGTTTTTGACAACAATGGGCACATATTATCATACATGCATCTTGATTATTGGAGTAGTATTCCGCCCTACTATCCATTACATTCAAAAAAGAACAAAGAAATAGGGATAGACTATTCGAAATGTGAGGTGATGTTTTTGCCTAATGGAATATTATATACCTTTGAAAGTTATGTTACAGCAGGGGGAGGACTGATTTCTCTTAGTAGGTTAAATTCAAAGGGTCATTACGAGAAATTAGTCGAATGGGAGGTGAATGACAGAGGATATTATTGTCCTAATGGATATGATGAGATGTTAGGGGTAGGAGAAGGTGAACCAGAAAATTTTAGTCCATTCCTTGTGGTTGATCCGGATGGATATTCAAATGTTCGTAAGCAGAACAATACAAAGTCAGAAGTGCTCAGACGAGTGAATGTCGGAGATGTTGTTTTCGGGTCTATAATAAAAAATAATTGGCTGAAGATAGATGTGGGAGTTGATGCAGCAGGAAATATTACACACGGAGGATATATACACATGTCAAGATTAAAGCAAATAGGTGGGTGGTGTTCTCCATCTCATCCTGAGCGTGCGGATTGGGAAAAGAAGATAAACGAGGCGAAGAAGAAATAATATTCGTCAGTCAAATCAACTTGCCAGACACGCTGAATTTGTATATCTTTGTAAAAACTTAAAAAGCAGAAATTATGGGCTTATATCTGAATCCGAATGCGGATGCGTTTTTTACAGTACACCGTTCAAGGCAGTGTTGAAGTATAAAAGGTGTTTTGTGTTAAAGAAATAAAAATATCACAAATATGGATCATTTGAGTTCGTTTTTTGTGCTGTATAGTGCTTTGGCGCTTATATGGCTTAAGCGTTTGCTTCCTATGAAGAAAGTTCTAGCTTTTCTGTTTTTTACTGCAGTGGTTATGCTCTTCCTGCCTCCAGATTATATTGGTTCTGACGATATGGGACTGGAGCCCATTTTTAACAGATGGATTGTATTCAAAGTTTTTGCAGGGCTGTTTTTTGCTTTCGTTTCAATAAAGGCAGGGCACAAATTTGTAGGGCTGCTTTTTGGAGGTGTATTGTATTTGTTTGTTCTTTTCTATTATTGTGGTTTTCACATGGATTTTAACCTTGATTTTAAACCGTTTTTTAAAATGTTTTTTATGCTTTTGTTTTCATTCTATTTTTTTGTGTATCTATTAGTAATAGAGTTCATACCTTTTGTAATCTTTGTCAAGCCAGTATTCGGATTATCAAAATATGGTGAAATCCAAATTTCATTAAGAGAATTTAAAATTTTTTTTATTACTGTCCGCTAAACAATAAATCAGTTCAGCAACACTCTCATAAATATTATTTTACGTTATCCAGAGCATGGATAAGCCCCCCCTTGGAGGTTTTCAATGTTTTCAGGAGGCGATTCCA
>CALGHE010000127.1 GCA_937915765.1 uncultured Bacteroidales bacterium
CCTCGCCTTTGCAGCCTGTCTTGCTGTCTTCCAGAACATAGAAGTATTCGTATTCTTTAGCCTCCTTGTCTATTACAGAAGGTTCCTTAGTTGCCTTGGTCGTGTCCGCGTCCTCGTACCAGTGCAGCTTGTAGCCGTCGATAGTCAGGGTCGGAGCCTCGTTAGCGGCAAGAGTGCCTTCGCAGAACGGCTCGACCTCGTCGAGGGTCTTTTCCGGAACTGGGTTGGCGATGACTTTGACAGAGTCATACTTCCAACAAGTCTTCGAATCTGGGAAATTTCTATCTATAACACTAACTATATAAGTGACGCCCTCCTCTGTTGCATCCTCCCACTTAACTTCTATAGGAGACGCTGTCACAGCAGGAGAAGCCACAGCACCATCTACCAAAGATGACAATGACCCTTTGTACCAAGATACAATATAATCGGCATAACCATCCTCTGGCGTTATATCATTAGTTGTCAATGTAGTTGACTCTCCGCTACAAAGTTCTATAACTTTCACATCTCCAACTTCCTTCATCTTTTTTGTGGATGATATTTTCACATCCAAAGGTTCTGTACACTTAGGACAATCAAACACGGCCTCTATAGGCTCTGATATGGTGTAATTAGCGCAAGGATTGTCTTCGTTAAACTCAGATTCATCAATAGACAAAGCCAACTCCGTACCAGCTATCACACGAAAGAAAACCTTTTCATCAACACCTGAAATCAAGTTAGCGAAAACAGCAGACATATCCTTAATCTCCAAGTCTTGTGTAATAGGCTTTACATTCTTCCATGACTTTTTATCTTCAGGCGTCAAAGACCACTGATACAAAAAATAAGTATTGTCCTCTCCTCCAAAATAGTTAGTCAGCATTTCCGACGGTTTAGAAAACAAGTCCACATCGTCCCCTATACAAGAAATCGTATCTGTTGCTAAAGTCACAGGGTCAAAGAACACACGTATAGAAGGAGCTGCACATGCCCTAACTATAATATCATCTACTACAAGGTCATTACCATTCTCATTTACATCCTTATTATTTATAATTTCCAGTTTGATACCATCACTCTTCTCTAAGAAGATTTGCGTTTGCACCTTAGTCCAACCTCCATTACCATTATCAGCCTGACGAGTCGCTGTTTTCCTCACTTCTTTAACGTTACTAGCATCTCCAACTTCAGTTAACTTCACTGTAACATCTACAGGGTTATAAGCTCCAGCGGCACTATTAGTGAAAACCGAAATATAACATTCAAAGAACAATTGCTTACCAGCACACAAATTATCCAATGTGCGTTCATACAGAACCTGTCCTCCTGTGTTAGGCGGACAATTCAAAAACAAACAGCAACCTTCCAATTTTCCAGAATGGTCGTATTCAGGATCTATTGGCGTTTCCTTCCCTCCAATTCTATTCGCCCATTCCAACTTAGCTCCGTCATATCCCTGAGTTGCATTGTATCCTGTCAAAACACCAGCTACACAATAATAACCATCATTCAAAGGACCCGTAGTTCCGAATTGCGCACCCAATGGAGGCTCGTCCAACTCGTACCTGAACGGCACAGGTGTTTTTTTTGTCACTTGTACTGGATTTTTTATATCAGTATAGTCCCAGACCTTGTAAGTTTTACCCGTCTTATCACTCAAGTCAATTTCTCCAAAGTCATCATGATACACAATTCGCCGTGATGCAGGTGCACCATTCACCACACAACAAGTAATACCCTCTACCGTAACTTTATTAGACGTATAGGTTTTCGCACCAACAGTTACAGCCAACTGAAATTCATACTTGTTTTCCGTAGGTGGCAACTCATACAAATACGAAGGTTTTGTAGCTCCTGCAATTGGAGTTCCATTCATATACCATTGATAAGTCGCTCCAAAATATTCAGACGTAGCCTTTAGTGTAATCTGTTCTCCTACACAAACCTCTTCTCCATCAATACAATAAATTTCAGGATCCAAATCTCCGTAAACTTCAATCTTTGAAATTGCAAATGCGTGACAATCGTCACTCATGTGCGGCACTGCATTAATTCTTATATCTACAATTCCATCAGCACCAACCGCAACTTTAGAATCAGTATAAGACGCTGAAGTTCCCGTTTCTATCTGCTTAACATCTTTTCCTTGCAACAAATTGGCTTGGTCTGCATTAATTGCAACCTTAAACTCAAATCTGCCTCCGTTTGCACAAGTTTTGTTAAGTTTAGGGTCAACTACACTACGATATTCAATTACTACTGTTGCTGTAGAATTTGCCTTCAAGCCTCCAACCTTATATTGCAACATTGTTTTGTTCGCTTTAATCCTTGCCGGAGAAAAAACAATGCTCCAATCACCTCCACTACCTACAACTTCATCATCTAAATAATCCAACGAATCCAGTTTTATTGGATTGTTTGTAATACCATACTGCGGTGTCTCGTGAAAGTGAGAAGACACAGGCTCTTTTCTTGCATTAAATTCGTAATCTAAATCCTCCGCAAAACCAACTCCCAATGAGATTTCGCCTTTCTTTGCTCCTGTATAGACTATATTCTCTATACCTGTAGCCATCTCCATCTGAGCAGCACCACTCACATTGAAATCAGTTCCGGAAATCAGTATTTGAGCAGAAGCTCCGCTAAAGCCTGCCAAAGCCAAAGCCATACTCAAAAATCCTTTAATTTTTTTTAGTGTTTTCATAGATTTAATACCCTTTAATTCCCTACTACATAAAATTATACTCACATACACAAAACAAGCCAAACCCTCATCGGAGTGAGAGTTCAGCTTGCTTAATTTTATTAAGATTTAATAATTTCATTATCTACAGAAACGTTTAGTTATGCACCATGAGTAACCTAACATGACCTCATGAGAACCAGAGTTGTGTCTCTGGAAATCTGTCAGTCCCAAAGTGTAAGCGTACGCCAAGTGGAAGCCTTTGTAACGGATTCCACCCATAGGCGTGAAAGCCAGCGACTGGCTGTTTCCTGCATCAAGAGAGTGGCGGTACATCACCTGCAGCCAATAAGAGAAATCCTCATTATCCGGCAATGTCTGCATAAACTTCAGGTGAAGGTCCAGCTGTCTCTGGTCGTTCTCGTCCATCTTAAACATCAAAGAAGGCTCCAAGTCCATCGTCTTGTCCAGCACAATATCGTAACCCAAGAAGAGGAACAACGTTAGCGGACGAATAGGCTCGTCAGCGCCGAGTTCCTTCAGTTCCGTCGGAATCAAGTTTGTTGCCGAAAGCCCTGCGAAGAAGTTATCGTAAAGGAAATACGCACCGGCATTCGCATTGAAGTAGAAACCTTTGTCGGTACCACCGTTAGCGATAGTCGGGTCAGTTGAGTTCTCCTCATTGATCAAATCGTTCGTAAAGCCGTAGTGGTTCACTTTTGCCGAAACACCGAACGACAACTGCCTTTCGATAGATCGGTCTTTCATGAAATAACCAGTATTTTCCGACAACGGGATATGGTAGGCGAACGTAGCCTGTCCTCCCTGACGGAGAGAATAACCGTTTTTGTCGTTATACAAATACGCGCCTATACCAACATTACTCAAAACACGAGTTCTGAAACTCAAGGTCTGCGTCATTGGCGCATCCTCCACCCCGACCCACTGGAACTTTCCAGTAAGCATAAGGTGAGAGCACCTTTCCGCACCGGCAACAGCCGGGTTGACCAAGTAGTAATTGAAGTAGTACTGGTCATAGACAATCTCTTCCTGAGCCTTCGCTCCGAAAAACGTGAGCAAAAGAGCCACATACGTAACGATATGCCTTAACTTTCTCATCTTATTACCTATATATATTGCATCTGTTTGTATTAGATTCCGGAACGGCATAATATGCACATTCGTTCCGGCAAATATAATGAACAAATATTAAATAAACAAAAAAAATGTGCTTTTAGAGAATTTTATTTTGCCTTTCACCTCTTTGAGGCACGTTTTTTTGTGGTGTTTCATCGTGCTATCACATTGACTTACTGAGACTTTCGCAAATCAATATGCGTTTTCTTCGCCTTTCAGCATATTATAGACGGTCATGAAGATTATCCTCAAATCCAATCCGAACGACCAGTTTTCAATATACCACACATCGCGCTTCACACGCCCCTCCATTTCGGAGAGGTCCTTTGTCTCGCCTCTAAAGCCGGTGACCTGCGCATATCCGGTGATGCCAGGCTTGGCGAAATGGCGCACCATATATTTATCTATAATTTGCGAATACATCTCGGTATGCTTCAGCATGTGCGGACGCGGCCCCACGACAGACATGTTTCCGATGAAGACATTGATGAACTGAGGCATTTCGTCCAGATTAGTTTTTCTCATGAACGAGCCGATTTTAGTGACACGGCTGTCGCCCTTGGTAGCCTGCACCGAGTCTGCATTATCGTTCACCTTCATTGTTCTGAACTTGTAGCAATAGAAGTCCTTTCCATCCTCCCCCGTTCTTTTCTGCTTAAAGAAAATCGGTCCCGGCGACGACAATTTTATCGCGATTCCCAGCACAATAAAGAGGATAGGGAAGACCGTCACCAAGAACAGTGACGAGAACGCAATATCGAACAACCTTTTGATTGCGATGTTATGAAGGCGCAGCAGCGGCTCCCGTCTCAAAGATATAACCGGAATCTCTTCCATGAAAGACAGTTCCACCTTTCTGTGCAGAAAGCGTTTGAAATCAGGGATAAAGAAACATCTGACCAGATTGTTTTCCGCCTTGTTTATAATAGGAATCGCCTTTCTGTCGTCACCAGCCGGCAAGGCGCAGAAAATCTCTTCAACGCCCAACTCGTCCATCACCGCCAGCACATCGTCGAGCGAGCCTTTGACAAGTTCGGCCGGCACTTTGTAGTCTTGCGGCGCCCTATCGTCGAAAAAGCCCAGAAACTTATATCCGTACGAGATGTTTTGTATAAGATTTTTGTACACCTCCATAGCCACGCTTCCGGCACCCAGAATGATTATCTTTTTGTAATTTCCGCCATGACTTCTGTAAGACTTGAGCATAAGTCGGGCGAACACGCGCCAGCAGGCGAACGAGCACGCCATCAGAGCCGAGAAGCACACCAGCAAGATGAACGGCACTTTGAACAGGTTCACAGCATACAGGACTATCGTCATGACAAAAAAGTGAAGCACGACGGTTCTCAGCACACGGTCCAGAATGTGCTCTATAGGCACAGCCCTTTTGTTAAGCACAACCCCGACGTAAGACAAGCCCAGCAGGTAAGCCATATTTGCCACCACATAGAACGTTTTCCTGTCTTCTGCCGAGACGGTGTCAGCCAGAGTGTCCTGATAAAAATAGAATATGAACGCAATGAGGAAGTTCATTATCAGAATCTCCCCTAAAACGACCATAGCCTTTATGTAAAAATTTGTGTAATTTTTCAGCACCTTCATTTTTCAGTCAAACTTACGCCAATTTATATAAATCACGGCAACGACCCTTACCGTCGTCAAATCACCTCTACCTAATTTATAGAAACAGCCTTAATAAAACAACTACCCTTACATTCATGCAAATGTAATACAAAAAATCAAACAAGCATCATTTTGCATGATGTTATTTGATTTTTTTTGCGGAACTGAGCAATAATGTCCTAAATATTTTCTAAAAAAAGGGAATCACGGTTCTTTCGATTAAAGACGTTGTATTGTAACGAATTTTTGTACTGCCTTCCAGGCAGGTTTTCGTTGCATCTGACTTCGCCCGAGACTTCGTCACGGGTTACCGTCGCTACGCTTTGTACTGCCTTACAGGCAGAGAGGTTGCATGGCGGAATGCCAGAACTTTTAAGGCAACGTCTATATGTTACGACTTTTTCTGTCATAAAATTTATTTCGGATGTTTTTGAAAAGGCAGAGACGCAGCGAGCCACGTCTCCGACAGTTTTACCAAATTTCGACACGTTTGTCAGGGCTGACGAACAGAGAGTCCGAAGGCTGCACATCAAAGGCGTCATACCACGCCTGTATATGAGGCAAAGCTCCGTTCACTCGCCAGCGGCCAAGAGAGTGCGGGTCAACCTTTGTCCGTCTTAAAATCTCCTCGTCACGTATATTGCCAGCCCACACGTTCGCGTAAGCCAAAAAGAAGCGCTGTTCGGGAGTAAACCCGTCCTTTACAGGAAGCGGAGCATTTGCCGTCGCATCCTTGAACGCCTCGAATGCGATTTGAAGCCCGCCATGGTCCGCAATATTTTCGCCCAGAGTGAATTTTCCGTTAGCAAAGACACCCGGAGCGACCTCAATCGAGTCAAAGAAATTAGCCATGACAACAGTACGAGCCTTAAAAGCCTCAGAATCAGCGTCGGTCCACCAGTTGTTCAGATTTCCGTCCTTGTCAAACTGAGAACCTTGGTCGTCAAAGCCATGAGTCATCTCATGACCGATAACAACCCCGATAGCGCCATAATTAAACGCATCGTCCGCGTTCATATCGAAGAACGGATACTGAAGGATACCTGCAGGAAAGCAGATTTCGTTTGTAGTAGGATTATAGTAAGCGTTTACAGTTTGCGGAGTCATGTGCCACTCATCCTTATCTACCGGTTTGCCAGCCTTGGCCACCGCCTCGTCGTTTCTGAACTTAACCACATTGCAACGGTTCTCCCACAAAGAACCATCAGTTATCTGCAAAGAGGAGTAATCCTTCCACTTGTCCGGATAACCAATCTTCACATGAAAAGCGTCAAGTTTCTCAAGAGCCTTCTGTTTTGTTGTGTCGCTCATCCACGAAAGGCGTTCGATTCTGTGTCCAAGCGTCTTCTGCAAATTTCCGACAAGTTCGAGCATACGCTTCTTAGACTCTTCAGGGAAATATTTTGCGACATACATCTGCCCTACGGCCTCTCCGAGCGAGCTGCTAACAAAAGCCTCCGCGCGCTTCCATCTCGGCGACTGCTCCGTACGCCCAGAGATTGTTTTGCCGTAAAACTCAAAGTTCTGATTATCAAGAGCTGAGTTAAGGCAAGACGCAGCCTCGTCTATCAGCTTCCATCTTAAATAATCCTTCTGAACCTCGATGTCTGTTCCATTAAATATATCGACGGCCTCCTGCACCGGCTCGATTTGCGACACATTAAGCTCATTCACATCAAGACCCTGTTTAGAAAAATAGTTTTTCCAGTCAAAATTAGGGATGATTGCGCCTAACGAATCCACCGACATTTTGTGGTAATTTGCAAGAGGGTCACGCTCTTTCACCTTATCGTAAGCAACTTTGGCCAAGCGCGTTTCAATCAGCATAACCGACTCAACCGTGCGCTTCGCTACAGATTCGGGATAGCCGCACAGCAGCAACATCTTTTCAATATGCTCTTTGTACTTTTCACGAATTTTCACAGAGTTCTCATCGTCACCAATATAATAGTCACGTTCTCCAAGAGCATAACCGCTCTGATAAGTCTGCAAGATGTTAACGTTACTGTTCTTAGGGTCTGCGCCGACATACAAGGCAAAGTACAGATCCACATTTTTCAGCTGCAGGTCAACCACAACGTCAAACAGAGAGGCCTTGTCTGTCACTCCGTCAATCTTAGCCAAGTCCGGCTTGATAGGGTCGATGCCCTCCTTTTCGAGGCGCGCGGTGTCCATCATCAAATTATAAAGGTCTCCAATCTTCTGAGAGACGCTGCCCGGCTCATGCTTTTGCGAAGCGATCTCCACAATCAAGTCGTTGAGCTGCTTTTTGTTGTCCTCCGCAAGTTTGTCAAAAGACCCGAAACGCGCATACTCTCCGGTGAGCGGATTATTCTTCATCCATCCGCCGCACGCGTACTGATAGAAGTCGTTCACAGGCGAAGCCGTTGTGTCAAAATTCTCCTGCTTGATGCCAGCCGACAAACTGGCGATGTCTCCGCCCTTGTCTGAACAGGAAGCCATCATTGCCGCCATAGAAATCATATAAAAAAAATGTTTTTTCATCTGTATAAAATATTATGTTGTGTTAATTTGTTATTTGAGATTTTTGAGACGAGACGTGCTACTTTTCCAAATCCTTTAGATTTGACATTTTCTTTTTCTGCAAGAAACCGTAAATAGTTTCAAGATGTTCCACAACCTTTTTGTTTCCGAACTCATAGACTTTGTCCACAAGGCCGTCGAGGAAGTCGCGGTCGTGCGAAACGACAATCAGCGTGCCATCAAAATCCTTCAGAGCGCTTTTCAAAATATCCTTAGTCTTCAGGTCGAGATGGTTCGTAGGCTCGTCGAGGATAAGCAAGTTCACCGGTTCGAGGAGCAGTTTAAGCAGAGCCAGACGAGTCCGTTCGCCACCAGAGAGCACCTTTACCTTCTTTGTTGAATTCTCACCGCCGAACATAAACGCGCCGAGCAGGTCCTTTATCTTGTTTCTGATGTCGCCCTGCGCAATATCGTCAATAGTCTGAAACACCGTAAGGTCCTCATTAAGCAAAGAGGCCGCATTCTGAGCGAAATAGCCAATCTGCACATTATGCCCTAACTTAAGCGAGCCGTCGAACTTGATTTCGTTCATTATGCACTTCACAAGAGTAGATTTACCCTCGCCGTTCTTTCCGACAAACGCAATCTTGTCGCCACGCTCGATAGTCAGATTCACATTATCAAACACCACATGGTCGCCATAAGCCTTTTTCAAGCCCTCCGCCATAACCGGATACGAGCCGGAGCGCGGCGACGGCGGGAACTTGAGCCTCAACGCAGAAGTGTCCTCTTCGTCCACCTCCACAAGCTCCAGCTTCTCGAGCATCTTCACGCGCGACTGCACCTGAAGCGTTTTAGAGTAAGTGCCTTTGAATCGTTCAATAAACTCCTTAGTCTCCGCAATCATCTTCTGCTGCTCGTCGTAAGCCTTCTGCTGCTGCTCACGTCGTTCCTTTCGCAGTTCAAGATAATGCGAATACTTAGCCTTGTAGTCATAAATTCTGCCCATAGTAACCTCTATGGTGCGAGTAGTTATATTGTCAACAAAAGCGCGGTCGTGCGAAATGACAACCACAGCCTTAGAGCTGTTTATAAGAAAATCCTCCAGCCACTGGATAGACTCAATGTCGAGGTGGTTGGTAGGCTCATCGAGCAAAATCACATCCGGTTTGCGCAGCAACAGTTTAGCCAGTTCGATACGCATACGCCAGCCGCCGCTGAACTCGCTTGTAGGCTTCTGAAAATCGTCTCGCAAGAAACCGAGTCCGAGCAGGGTCTTCTCCACATCCTCCTCATAATTTGTATTGTCTATGGAGTAAAACTTTTCGCTCAGAGTGGAAACCCTCTCAATCAGTTCCATATAGCTGTCAGACTCATAGTCTGTACGTTCTGCAAGCTGCTTGTTCAGTTCGTCAATCTCCTGCTCCATCGCGAACAGTTCGGAGAACGCCTGCGAAGCCTCTTCGAACACCGTGCGGCCGTCTTCGGTCATGAGATGCTGCGGAAGATAGGCAATGACAGTGCCCTTGGGCGCAGAGACCGAGCCTTTGGAAGGCTGCCGCACCCCTGCAAGTATTTTAAGGAGGGTGGATTTTCCGGCGCCATTTTTTCCCATAAGCGCAATCCTGTCCTTTTCATTAATCTGAAAAGAGACATTTTCAAAGAGAGTAGAGCCACCAAACTCTACCGCCAGATTATCTACAGAAATCATAAAAAGTTCATTTAGGCGGGTTCTATAAATTCATTCCGCGAAATTTTTGAATTTATTTCGAGCAGATTGCTGAGCGAAAGCAGGGAGCAGTGCGGGCACTGAGGCCGACAGACAATCAGCAAGTTGCCGAAACAAATCAAAAAGTGCCGAAAAGTTCGCCCCCTTGATTTATACTTTCTTAATTATAAAACGGTGAATTTATAGAACTCACCTTCAGTCAGATTGCCCAAACACAGGGCAACCTCTACAAATTTTTCAAATAACGCTCCAGTCTGTCAAGTCCCTCCTTGATATTGTCTAAAGAGTTTGCGTAAGAGAGTCTGACATACCCTTCGCCCATCGTTCCGAAATCCACACCCGGAGTGATTCCCACATGAGCGTTTTCCAGCACATCAAAGGCGAACTTCAATGAATCATCAGTGAAACGCTTAGCGTTGCAGAACACATAAAAAGCGCCCTGCGGCTCACTTTCGATCACGAAGCCCATATTCCTCAGCCTGTCAATCATGTACCTGCGGCGCTCGTCATAGATTTCGCGGCGTTTGTCAACATCACATTCCGAATGTCTCAGAGCTGCGACACCGGCCTTCTGGGCGGTGCTTGGAGCGCAAATAAACAGGTTCTGCTGCAAGATCTGGAGCGAACGCATATACTTTTCCGGCGCGATAATATATCCAAGACGCATTCCCGTCATTGCGTAACGTTTAGAAAATCCGTTCAGCACAAAAGCGTTGTCCGTAAACTCAAGCACCGACCTTGCCCTGCCGTTATAAACGAGTCCGTGATAAATTTCGTCAGAAATAATAGGCACGTTCAGTTTTGCAAGTTCCTGATAGACATTGTCAGAGACAAGCGAGCCGGTAGGGTTCATCGGCGAATTGACAAATATGGCCCTTGTTTTGTCCGTGATTTTACGTTTCACCTCCTCTATAGGATACTGGAACGCCTCTTCGGCAAGCACATCAACCAGCACCGGTTTAGCATGACAAGCCAGCACAAAATTACGGTAGCAAGGATAACCCGGATTAGAGATAATCACCTCGCTGCCAGCCTCGCAAAGCACCTGCAGAGCCATCAAGATAGCCGGCGACGAGCCTGATGTAACAAGTATTCTGTCTGGCGACACCGACACGCCATATTCACGTTTGTAGAAATCTGAAATCTCCTGTCTCAGCTCCATATCGCCAAGCGAGTGCGTGTAATGCGTGTTGCCGTTTTCGTAAGCCGTCCTCGCCGCCTCCAGCACACAAGCCGAAGGCTCAAAGTCAGGCTCGCCCACTTCAAGGTGTATAATATCTTTGCCCTCCTTCTGCAATTCGACAGCACGTTCAAGCACATCCATCACAATAAACGAGGTCATCTGCTCTACCTGCGGATTTATATTTGCATCCATCATCAAAAGTTATTTATTGAAAAAGAGGCTCCTGACAGCGACCAGACGGTCGTACTGCCCGCCAAGAGACCTGAAATACACATAAATTATATACTCATTTTCAGTTTCCCAACAGCTGCCGGAAGTACGGGACAATGTAGCGCATTTCAGTCCCGCCGGAAGGAAAAGATACTGAAAGTTGTACCCTCCGTTTTTCAGCACCATGGTCAGTTCGTACTGTTTACGTTCGAAGCTGTACTGCATCTTGTTGTTCTTGTCGAGCCGGTTTCCGTTCAGATAGCCGCCCACGTACAGCGCTCCGTCGAGCCACGGCTCCTCAGCCGGAAAGGTGAAATGCACCACCGAATAGTCAATCTCCTTGTCCGTCCAGATGGACTGCCCATGAATTTTGAAACGTCCGTCAACATCTTCCGAATGATAATACTCCTTGCGGGTTCTATCCTCGCCCGGCATAACATCGACATGATAGTACGGATGATGGAACTTAATAGTTTCAATCGCTCCGCTGAAATTTCTGATATGAGAAAAGTCTATCTTTTCAAACTCCTTTCCAGCTTCAAAGACAAGCTTTTTATTATCCTCAAAGACAAGTTTGGTGGGCTGAATATAAGTAGGCTCCACACCGAACACTTGATTGTCCGTCCTTCCGTTTTGCCGCACAAGAATCTTCAGTTCCTCCTGAGGCGCGGTGACGGCAAACTGCGAACAGTCTATCTCAAAGTTCACCTGCTGATATTTGGTCTTCACGCCATGCACCGTGTTTGGCGACACTTCGCCCTCCAGCGCCAGCTTATCTTCCGATAAAGAAAAGCAAGCCGTAGCCACCACCTTATCCGGAGCGTCAGTTTCAAAAATCTGCGCCACATAATTTCCAGACAAGAGCAGCTGCACATTCTCGTTAGGAATGGCGAGCGAATAGTGCGTATAGTCAAACGTAGTGTTAAACGACGACTCGTACTCCTCTATCGGATTATCCTCAAAGCCTTGCATATAATCCATACGCGTCAACGTTGACGTTTTTGTCCAATCCGCATTGCAATGGAATATTCTGTAAGAGTAATCGCGCGGCTGTTTTGACATCAGGTCAAATCCGATATGCACAAACTCGTCGCTTCCAATCCTGACAACCGGGTCTTGCAAATCATCTCCGTTCCTGCATACGACCAGCGACTTCAGTTCGTCGGAAAAGAGCTCCGAGGAAAACTTCTGAGCCTGGGCAGCAAGCGAAACGACCAACATAAAAAAAGCACAAACACCTCTCATCTGCCAACCACGAAAAAGTTACTCCATCGTCAACAAGAAACGTTCCGCCTCCAGCGCGGCCTTGCAACCGCTTGCAGCAGCCGTGATAGCCTGTCTGTAAACCGGGTCAGCCACATCGCCGGCCGCAAATACACCCGGCAAGTTTGTAAGCGGAGAGCCGTTTTCAGTCTTTATGTACCCTTCGGCATCAAGGTCAATCTGTCCGGCAAACACCTTGGTGTTAGGCTGATGCCCAATAGCGAGGAACAGCCCGTCAATATCGATATGTCCGGCAGCCTCGTCCGGCTGTCCGCGCCTGATAAGCAGCGAAGCCCCAGCCACTCCGTTATCGCCGTCAAGCCCCACCACCTCATGCTCAAACAGCACTTCGATGTTTTCGTGATTAAGCGTTCTCTCCTGCATAATCTTAGAAGCTCTGAGGAAAGGCTTTCTAACAACCAAATACACCTTTTTGCAAAGCCCGGCAAGATAAAGAGCGTCTGCGCAGGCCGTATCTCCGCCGCCAACAACCGCCACCGTTTTTTTACGGTAGAAGAAGCCGTCGCACGTAGCGCAAGCCGAGACACCCTCGCCCGCATACTTAGCCTCATCAGGCAGTCCAAGATACCTGGCGCTCGCGCCTGTCGCTATAATCACAGTTTTAGCCAGCACCTCCTTTTCACCGTCCACAACAACCCTTTTCAGGTCACCTTTAAGGTCGGCCTCCGTCACGATGCCAAAGCGGATATCGGTGCCGAAACGAGCAGCCTGTTTTCTCAAATCCTCCATCATGTCAGAGCCGGAGACACCGTCCGGATAACCCGGAAAGTTTTCAATCTCCGCCGTTGTAGTCAACTGGCCGCCAGGAAGCACGCCCTCATAAAGGACAGGGCTCAGATTTGCGCGAGCCGCATATATCGCAGCAGTGAACCCGGCGGGTCCAGAGCCAATAATCAAACAATTTACAATTTCAGACATACTATAGTTATAACATTTAACGATATCAAAAAAATCAGTCTCTAAGGTCAACAACCTCAACGCCCGGCACAGACTTGGCGTCAAACACGAAAGTGTCGTCTGCAAGAGGCTTTTCAGCCAAAGACTTCAACTTGAAAGTTGTGTTCACACCATTTTTTCCATGCAGTTTCACGGCGATCAGCTTTAAAGAGCCCTGCTCAATCTCAAGAGTCATCACAGCGAAATCCTTTTTGCGGTCATTAGGGTAAAGATTGATAACGTCAACCATCTTCCCGTTTACCGGTTTAGACTCAACCAGCTTCATCATGAAATCAGTCTTATAGCTCTGAATCATAATAATAGGGTTGACATTTTTCATCTCCTCCTTCTCCGGCTCGCTTATAGTCACCTCCTTGCTGTCCAGCATATAGACATACTGCGTCTTTCCGTCGAAATAGGTGACGATATCCCGAATAGCAAGTTTGAACTTCGCCTCTTTAAGTAGCAAAGAGCCGCTGATAGTCTCTTTCTTTCCGTTCTGCTCGTTCTCCAGACTAATGTCAAACAAAGCCTCGACGCCCTTTTTGCTGCTGAACTTAGCCACCGCCTTGTCCAAGACAGCCTTTGCCTTAGGGTCAACAGGCTCCTCCTGAGCGCAGACAGAGAAGAGCGACGCCACAGAAAACAATATTGCAAAAAAATATCTCTTCATAATAAAAACAAATTTAAAACAGCGGCAAAAAAACGGCGAGCCGCCTCCGCCCAAGCACCTCATCAAATATATAACAAAAATTGAGCCAAATTATTTCGTTCACCTCAAATTTTGCAGAACAGTTTCGAGATGAGAGATGTCGGCAATCATCACCTGCCGCGGTTTGCTTCCCTCAACCGGACCTACAATCTTAGCCGCCTCCAGCTGGTCCATGATACGTCCTGCGCGGTTAAATCCGATAGAGAACTTGCGCTGAATCATCGACGTTGAGCCTTGCTGATTAGCCACCACGAGCATAGCCGCCTCGTCGAACAGCGGGTCACGTTTAGCGAGGTCCACATTCTTCACCTCGCCGCCCTCTTCGCCCACATACTCAGGCAGCAAGAAAGCGGTCGGATAGCCCTGCTGTTCAGAAATATACTGTGTGATGCCCTCGACCTCCGGAGTATCGACAAAGGCGCACTGCACACGTTCAAAATCATTGCCCTGCGAGATGAGCATATCACCACGTCCGATAAGCTGTTCCGCCCCGCCCTGGTCAAGAATAACCCTCGACTCCAGTCCCGTAGAAACCTTGAACGCGAACCTTGCCGGGAAGTTAGCCCTGATTACCCCGGTGATGATATTTGCCGAAGGCCTCTGAGTAGCAAGAATCATGTGAATACCCACGGCACGCGCCTTCTGAGCTATACGCGCGATAGGCGTTTCAACCTCCTTGCCCACCTGCATGATAAGGTCGGCAAACTCGTCAATAACCACCACTATATAAGGCAGGAACTTATGGCCGTTATTCGGATTAAGCTTTCGATTGACAAACTTCTCATTATATTCGACTAGCTGTCTGACCTTAGCGTCCTTGAGCAGCTCGTACCGCGCGTCCATCTCGATACACAACGAGTTGAGAGTCTGCACCACCTTTGTCACATCAGTAATAATCGCATCTTCCGCATCCGGCATTTTGGCAAGGAAATGCTTCACGATAGGCGCGTACATGCTGAACTCCACCATCTTAGGGTCAACCATCACAAACTTAAGTTCCGCAGGATGTTTTTTATACAAAAGCGACGTGATTATCGCGTTCAGCCCCACAGACTTACCCTGCCCGGTAGCTCCCGCCACAAGAATATGCGGCATCTTGCAAAGGTCAACCATATAGACCTCGTTAGTGATAGTGCGTCCCATTGCGATAGGCAGCTCAAACTTGGTCTCCTGAAACTTCTTGCTTCCGATGATTTCGCCCATAGGCACCATCTTAGGCTTTGAGTTAGGCACTTCAATACCGATAGTTCCCTTGCCCGGAATAGGCGCAATAATACGAATACCCTTGGCCGCGATGGAAAGAGCAATATCATCGCCCAAGTTTTTAATCTTAGAAATCTTGACACCGGGAGCCAGCGTCACCTCATAGAGCGTCACAGTAGGCCCAACAGTGGCAGATATAGAAGTCAGCTCAACGCCGAAGCTGCTAAGCACCTCACGAATTCTTTCGTTATTTCTTCTGAGTTCGTCTTCGTCATACCCTCTGTCAACATCATACTTCTTAAACAGATCCAGCGGCGGCTTCTTGTAAAATTCAAGGTCCTTCGTCGGGTCGTACGGCTCTATATTGTCAGGGTCAAAAGCCTCTTCCTCAACAACCTCGTTGATAGTAAACGTCTCTTCCTGACTTTCAAGTTGTTCCATGCCAGAAAGATCCTCTTCCGAGTTAGGCACATTTATGATGAACGAATCATGCTCACCCGTCTTGGACTTTTCTGAGTTGCCCTCAACCTGCGGTTCAGCCTCTCGATCCGCGTTATCCACATCGCCCTCTGCGTCATCACCATCATCATCACCATCATCATCCTCCGGCTCGTCTTCGTCAGAAGCGTCATCATCCTCATATTCGTCCGCCGCCTCGTCGTCACAGTCTGCCGAATCAGAACCGTCCGTCTCTTCGGCAACAACGGCAGCATCAGTTCCGTCCGCGCTTTTCCCGAACTTGCTTTTCAGCCAACGGCCCGCGCTCTGCAGCACCGGCAACGTGGAAGGATACATGAATATGCAGAAGAGCAACATGGTGGAGAAGAGCAGCAAAATAGTGCCCAGCCATCCAATTCGCGCGTCGAACCACAAACCGATCTGGTGCCCATGCTCACCGCCAAGAAACATAAACGAAGAGTCATAAAGCGGCCTGAAGAAAAATCCGAAAAAGAGCGAAGACCATATCATCAAAAAAGAAGAGACAAAAAAGACCTTCTTTAGCGAAAAAGATATATTCTTCAAAATCAGTCTGATACCAAGTAGAACAAAAAAGAAAAGCATCGCAAAGCAAGAGACGCCAAAAGTCCTGTTTATGAAGAAATCAGCGGCCAAAGCTCCATAGTAGCCAGCCCAATTCTGAATCTGGCTCCGGATGTAAGAACTGTCATTGCTCACCGAATTCTGAATAAAGCTCTGGTCCTCGCCACCCGTGAAAAAGAAAGAGATGAACGCCAACAACAGATACAGACACAAGAAACAGACCGCAATACCAATTGCGACCCGAGTGTTCTCGTTTCTGAAAAATGCGACAATCTTCATAATCAGCCCCACATTCTCCTTTTCATCGGACGAACTAACCTCCTTTTTCCCTTTTTTCTCTTTTCCCATTACACTTAACTTTACGATATTTCCCAAAAAACATGGTTCGCAAAGTTAGTCAAAAGTTAGATAAATTTTTAAACAAAAGACATATTTTATTTGCAAAGCCACAACACACAAGCACAGCAAAAGAGCCACGAAGCAAATCAGGTTCGGAAAATGTGTAAAATATCACATTTTAGGTTCGGAAAATGTGTAAAATGTCACACTTTAGGTTCGGAAAATGTGTAAAAAAATTGGAAAAACAAAAAAAAAGAAATACATTTGCAGGCAGAAAAACACTGAAAGCAAACAAATTATGACCATATACAGAAACGCAATAGACCAACTGGCCGAATGGAAAAACAAAAAAGAACGCAACCCCATCCTAATACAAGGAGCCAGACAAATAGGCAAAACATGGGTGATGAAAGAGTTCGGCAAAAGACACTTCCGCAACGTGCTGGAGGTGAACTTTGACATGCACCAAGACATAGCGGAACTGTTCAAACGGACAAAAGACCCGCACAGACTGATTTCTGAGCTTCAGCTGTTTGCCGACTTCAAAATAGAAGCCGGACAGACGCTGCTGATCTTTGACGAGATACAAGCCAGCGAAGAGGCTCTGAACAGCCTGAAATATTTTGCCGAACTTATGCCAGACTTGCATATAGTAGCGGCAGGCTCGCTCTTAGGCGTTGCAGTGAAGCACAAAAACATGACCGTGCCGGTCGGGAAAGTGGAGATTCTGAATATGTATCCAGTTTCGTTCGACGAATACTTTCACACCTCAAAGCCGCATCTGTGGGAGGCGCTGCAAAAGGCAGAGAGGCCGGAAGCTCTTCCGGTAGCTTTGCTTCAGAGCCTGAACGAACATTACCGCCAATATCTCATCTGCGGCGGAATGCCCAAAGCGGCTCTTGCCATGCTGAACGGCGAAGGGACGAGCAAGGTTGACGAAGAGCTGCACAATATCGTAGCCATGTATGAAGCGGACTTTTCCAAATATGCCACATCAACAGAAGTTATACGCATAGGGCAGATATGGCGGAGTTTGCCTTCTCAACTCGCAAAAGAAAACCGCAAATTCATATACAAAGTGGTTCGCACAGGAGCAAGGGCGAGAGAGTACGAAGACGCGCTCATGTGGCTGCAGAGCGCCGGACTGGTCTGCCTGGTGAATGCGGTGTCCAAAGCCGGGCTGCCATTGTCTGCATACAAAGAGCTTTCGACCTTTAAAGTTTACTCGTTAGACTGCGGAGTTCTCAGATACCTCTGCAGGCTTCCGGCCGAAGCCCTTTTAGGAAACACGCCTGCATTTGCAGAGATGAAGGGCGCTGTAACAGAAAACTTTGTGCTGCAGTCCATTCTTCCGTATTTAGAATGCGACCCGTATTACTGGACATCAGACGGCAAGGCGGAGGTTGACTTCGTGACACAGATAGGCACAGACATAGTGCCGATAGAGGTGAAGGCAGGCACAAGCCTGTCCGGACAAAGCCTCAAATCATACTCGGACAAGTTCCAGCCTAAGAAGATGATTCGCCTTGCGCAGACCGACCTGTATGTCAAAGAAAATCTGCTGTCTGTGCCGTTGCCGCTGGCATTTATGTTTAAGAAATTTTTCAGACAGGCGATTTTATAGCAGATGTAGCGTGCTGCGCATCAATAAAAGAGACGTTGCTCGCTACATCTTCATAATTTTGTCCACAACATACCGTCCGGAGTCGCTCAAAATAGCAGAAGACGCGTCGTACATATTTCCGCAGTTCCACTTCAGAGCCGCGCACACTCCGCCTTCGGCGCTAAAGTTCCAGTTGCACCAGCTGACACGCTGCCCAGCCGAGTTCTCGCCGTCAAATATCCTCATCCACACGTCCGCCAAGTCCGGACGGAAGTTTGTCCAACCGCTGGCATCCGTAGTGCCCCACTCCGTCACGAAAATCGGCAACGCCTCCAATATCGGCGGCACTCCGTTCTCCGCATCCCCATCAGTAAAAAGTTTGAAGAAATCAACACCCTCGAACTTAGTGTCCGTGTCAGTTTTTCTACCGTCGTTATGAGAAGCTGCGTAAAAATGAAACGAATACATCACATTATCAAAACAATTGCCAGCACAATCTGCAGGCTCAAAGCCTATCACATCTTGCGGCCTCTGACTCCACGACGGAGTGCCGCAAACCACAACCACATCAGGGTCGTACTGCCGCACAATGCAGAGCATCTCCTCGCAATAAGGCTTTATCACATCACGCCAAGAAACATCCGTCACCTCGCCGCGCGAGTTAGGCTCGTTGCAAAGCTCATAAATCACATGTTTCTGATTCTTAAAACGCTTTGCACAATAGTGAAAAAACGTGGCGGCAAGGTCCATTCCGGACAGCGGACAATTTCGATATTTAGCATCTTGCGGATTTCCAGGATTATGCACATGCCAGTCTATCAGGCAATAGATGCCATTTTCGCCGCACCACCTCACCGCATTCTCCACATGAAAAGTCAGATGTGTAGGATTACAAAAAAAGCCGCCCTCCTCGTTGACATAAACCACAATGCGAAACACGTTGCATCCCCACCGCTCTTTCATAAACTTCACGTTCGCCGAAGTAACATTTGCCGCACCTGACCACTGCAGGCCGTGCGAGCTGAACCCTTTTATCTGAACTGGCTCGCCGCAATCAGAACATAACACACGCACACCTCTTCCGTTAGGAGCAACCTTCAGCTTACCCCACTTATCAACCGGCGACCCTGCCGGATAGTCTGAAGCCGGAAACGGTTCCGCCCCAGCCACAAAAGACCAGTCTATATCACCTTTGTTCACCATAGCAATCATAATTCAGCAACACTACATTAATTATTTTTCACCCGAAAGACAAAAACCATCTGCAAATTCACCTTGTCTGAAAGATACTGCTGCAACGCTCCATAGCCTCATGAACGATTTCCAGCAAATCCTTGTCGCCATAGCCCGCACAGCCTTTCGCCTTTTCTTCACAGTCGTCACCGATGATGGTATAAGACAACGAATCGTTAATTTGACGAACGTCAACCTCTTGTCCATTCCTTTTCAATGTTGATTCATAAATAGTATCAAGTTTCAGAGGCATACCATCTATGAAATCGTCCCCAACCGGACTTTCTGACACACTGCAAGTTAACACATGCACCAACTTGCCATCTTTGGCATATTTAGCTTCCGAATTATATTCACGACTATACCATCCGCCAAATTGTCCGCCTCCTCCTTCTTCATAACCAACTATGCCATTGTCGTAGTAATACTTATAGGTATAAGAACCCATATCACCGCAAGACTCACGAAAACAGGACATTATCTTTATTCCATTTCTATAAACATGCATTGTATCTCCGCTGCAGCCGGATTCATCTTCACTCTCAACCGTATTGGTGGAATATTGGGCACTTTCGGAATACTCCCAATCATTTAATGAACGTGCGATATCATCAATCGACTTCCAATCCAAAATTCCGCTGTCACAATTTTTCAACAGGAAAGAATCAGTAATGTAAAGCACAGTTTCATCACCTAACTTCCGAATTACAGAGTCTCTTTTCCCTCTATTTTCGACCGTCATTTTATCAACAACAGAATCCGCCACCATAACATCATGTGTGACAGGCATGCTCTCCACACTCTGTCGTGAACAAGACACAACAGCAAAAAAGCATAAAACAAAAGCTATGACAAGGCGCATAATTTCAAAATTTAAACTCTGAAAAAGATGATGTTTCGAAAATGATTTCAACCCAGCCACTCTTTTTTATAATCATCGATGTTCCTTGTCTCGCCACTGAAGTTCGCGCCAATCAGGGCAATCTTTTTGCCGCTTGCGAGGAACGGTTGGGCGTAGTTCTTCTCCTTGATTTGTGCCATTGCCTCTTCGGCTGTGCCATTATATTTGAACTCGAAAATATAAACGTAATCGGGTGTCTCAATGGTCATATCTACACGTCCGTTGGAGGTGTGAAACT
>CALGHE010000128.1 GCA_937915765.1 uncultured Bacteroidales bacterium
ACCTCATCAAGGACACTGAAAACCACTACCAGAACGTGCTTTTCATCCTTTGCAACCTCTGCGGACTCTACACGAAAGCTGAGTTTCACACCTCCAACGGACGTGTGGACATGACCATCGAGACACCCGATTATGTCTATATCTTCGAGTTCAAATATAACGGCACCGCCGAAGAGGCAATGACTCAAATCAAGGAGAAGAACTATGCCCAGCCGTTCCTTGCAAGCGGCAAAAAGATTGCCCTGATTGGCGCGAACTTCAGCGGCGAGACAAGGAACATTGAGAAGTATTTGGAAGAGTGGGTGTAAATTACTACTTTGGCATCGTAGTCAAGAAAATTATGCACGGATACGTATTAATTTT
Source organism: uncultured Bacteroidales bacterium (assembly GCA_937915765.1). GTDB lineage: Bacteria > Bacteroidota > Bacteroidia > Bacteroidales > Paludibacteraceae > RGIG9379. The sequence continues at coordinate 364 of CALGHE010000128.1, forward strand.
TACAATATCAATTTATCTGTTCAATTGATAATATATACAACGATGCAATGATGCATTTTGTTGATGAGATTGTAGAAACACGTGAATTATCTGGATTTGTTAAATATAAAATTAAAGTTGCAAGATGTTGCAAGTGATTGTATTTCAGTGTAATATTAGGTAAAAATATAAAAGTAGGAAGATATGCGATTCTTTGATTCTTAAATTCAACTTGATAATGTGCTTTTGGGGAGTGAAAAATTGCTCGGCCTGATTTGCAATCCCACCTGTGTGGCTCAAGTTAAATTTCTTATTAAATTTTAAAATAAAATCTATCTATCAATATTTTTTGCTAAATTTGCGTTTTTGAGTGTGTTGGCTTTGGAAAAACATATTTTTTAAGGAAATAGAAACGAAATTTATATATCAATGGGCAAGAAATTTGCAGAGTATTCAAATTTCAACCTCTCTGAGATAAACAAAGAGGTTTTGAAGCAGTGGGATGAGAAAGACATCTTCCGCAAGAGTGTAGAGACACGAGAAGGAGCTCCCTCTTTCGTCTTTTTCGAAGGGCCTCCGTCGGCAAACGGTATGCCGGGCATTCACCATGTAATGGCACGTTCTATAAAGGACATCTTCTGCCGTTACAAATCGATGAAAGGTTTCCAGGTTAAGCGAAAAGCTGGCTGGGACACTCACGGTTTGCCGGTGGAACTTAGTGTGGAAAAGGAACTTGGCATTACAAAGGAGGATATCGGAAAGAAAATTTCTGTTGATGATTATAACGACGCGTGCCGCAAGAATGTGATGAAGTTCACACGTGAGTGGGAAGACCTGACTCGCAAGATGGGTTATTGGGTTGACATGAACGACCCTTACATCACGTATGACAACAAATATATAGAAACGCTCTGGTTTTTGCTTAAGGACTTGTATAAAAAAGGTTATTTGTACAAGGGCTACACAATTCAGCCATATTCGCCAGCGGCGGGCACTGGACTTAGTTCTCATGAGCTTAACCAGCCGGGCTGTTACAGAGATGTTAAGGACACTACTTGTGTGGCTCAGTTTAAGGCTAAGAGCGAGTTGCCTTCTGTTTCTGAAAAGTGGGGCGATGTTTATTTCCTTGCTTGGACTACTACGCCATGGACGCTATCTTCTAACACGGCTCTTTGTGTCGGACCGAAGATTAAATATGTGGCTGTGCAGTCTTACAATCCATATACGGGCGTGCCTGCAACTTTTGTGCTTGCAAAGGATCTGCTGAACGCGCATTTCAATCCGAAGGCTGCCGACCTGGCGCTTGAAGACTATAAGCAGGGAGATAAGCTTGTGCCGTTCAAAGTGGTTGCTGAGTACGACGGTTCGCAGCTTGTTGGGCTTGAGTATGAACAGCTTATAAAGTGGATCACGCCGGAAAATGCAGATAAGGCGTTCCGTGTGATTCCGGGAGACTATGTGACAACTGAAGATGGTACTGGTATCGTTCACATCGCGCCTACGTTTGGCGCGGACGACGCAAAGGTGGCGAAGGATGCAGGTATTCCGCCTCTTCAGCTTGTTGACAAGTTCGGAAATCTACGTCCGTCTGTTGACCTGACCGGCAAGTTTTACTTGCTCGAAGATCTGGACGCAGACTATGTGAAGAGCCATGTCAATGTTGATGAATACAAGAAGTTCGAAGGTCGTTTTGTAAAGAATGCGTATGACCCTAATCTGACTGAGAAGGACGAGACTCTTGATGTGGCTATCTGTATGGAGCTGAAGGTGAACAACCTTGCTTTCAAGATTGAAAAGCACACTCACAATTATCCTCATTGCTGGCGTACAGATAAGCCGGTGCTTTATTATCCGCTTGATAGCTGGTTTATAAAGTCAACGGCTGCCCGCGACAAGATGATCGAGCTTAACAATACTATCAACTGGAAGCCTGAATCTACAGGTTCGGGACGTTTTGGAAAGTGGCTCGAAAATCTTAACGACTGGAACTTGTCGCGTTCTCGTTACTGGGGAACTCCGCTGCCTATCTGGCGTACGGAAGACGGAACGGAAGAGATGTGCATCGGCTCTGTAGAAGAACTTATCTCTGAGATTGAAAAGTCTATCGACAAAGGGTTCATGAAGGAAAATCCTTACAAGAACTTTAAGGTGGGCGACTATTCTGCTGAAAATTACAGTGTTAAGAATATAGACTTACATCGTCCTTATGTGGACGGCATTGTGCTTGTCTCTCCTAAGGGTCAGCCGATGAAACGTGAGCTTGACCTTATTGACGTGTGGTTTGACTCTGGCGCTATGCCTTACGCTCAGCTGCATTATCCTTTTGAAAATAAGGAACTTGTAGATGGTGGTGTCCGCTTCCCTGCAGATTTTATTTCTGAAGGTGTTGACCAGACCCGCGGCTGGTTCTTTACACTTCACGCAATATCAACTATGGTGAAGGGCAGTGTGGCGTTTAAGAACGTTATTTCTAACGGTCTTGTGCTGGATAAGAACGGAAACAAGATGTCCAAGCGCCTTGGAAATGCGGTTGACGCTTTTGACACAATAGAGAAGTTTGGCTCCGACCCGTTGCGCTGGTATATGATTACAAATGCCTCTCCGTGGGATAACTTGAAGTTTGACACTGAAGGTATTGAAGAGGTTAGACGCAAGTTCTTCGGTACGTTGTACAATACTTATTCTTTCTTCGCTCTTTATGCAAATGTGGACTCGTTCGACTTTTCTCAGAAAGTGATTCCGTTGGAAGAGCGTCCGGAAATTGACCGCTGGATTATCTCGCTTCTTAATTCTCTTGTTAAGACGGTGGATGCTTGCTATGAAGATTATGAGCCTACAAAAGCCGGCCGCGCGATTGCAGATTTTGTTGGCGACAATCTGAGTAACTGGTACGTGCGCCTCAACCGTAAACGTTTCTGGGGTGGCACTTTGAATGATGATAAACTGGCGGCTTATCAGACTCTTTACACTTGTCTTGAAACGGTGGCTCGCCTGATGGCGCCTATCGCTCCGTTCTTTGCAGACCGTCTGTTCCTTGACTTGAACAGCGCTACAGGGAAAGATAAGAGCGAGTCTGTGCATCTTGCTAAATTCCCTGAAGCGGACGAGTCTGTGATCGATAAGAATTTGGAGGCAAGAATGCAGCTTGCTCAGGAAATATCGTCTATGACCTTGGCTTTGCGCAAGAAGGTGAACATCAAGGTTCGTCAGCCGCTTGCTTCGATTATGATTCCTGTTCTTGACAGCTCTTTGCAGAAGAATGTTGAGGCTGTGAAGGATCTGATAATGAACGAGGTGAATGTCAAGGCTATAAACTTTGTTGACGATTCTGCCGGCATATTGGTTAAGCGTATCAAGCCTGACTTTAAGAAGCTTGGCCCTAAGTGCGGGAAGAATATGAAAGCTGTTGCGGCTATGTTGCAGGATCTTTCGCAAGAAGGCATTGCTGAGTTGGAAAAGAACGGACAGTATGTGCTTAACATATGCGACCAGCAGGTGGTTGTTGAAAAATGTGATGTGGAAATTCAGTCTGAGGATATTCCGGGCTGGCTTGTGGCGAGCAACGACAATCTAACAATCGCGCTTGATGTGACAATTACGGAAGAATTGCGCCAAGAAGGTGTTGCTCGTGAGTTTGTGAACCGTATTCAGAACATACGTAAGGCAAATGGCTACGACATCACAGACAAGATTCTTGTCAAGATAGAGAAACTGGATGCGGTTAATGCTGCCGTGGAAGCCTTTGGTGACTATATCAGTTCGCAAACTCTTGCAAATGAGATAATCTTGGTTGACAAGATTGAAAACGCAACTGAACTCGATTTTGATGATTACAAGGTGAATATCTTTGTAGAGAAGGCGTAAGATATATACGAAAACTAAAGGAGGGTGTGTCATTTGATGCACCCTCTTTTTTTAGGAGACTATAACTTCGAGTAAACTGCTGAGCGAAAGAAGGGAGCAGTGCGGGCACTGTGACAGATTGACAATCAGTAAGTTGCCGAAATAAATCAAAATGTGTCTAAAAGTTTATCAACTCGCAATTTGTACACCTTAATTATAAACTGTGAATTTATAGAACTCACCTATATAGAGTTCCGCACGCTTGTCAGTTCTCCAGCCGCTCAATCTTGCAGCTGTGCTCCTTCGTCTTCTCGTCGTAATTAATGCCTACGAAAAGCAGGTCGCCTTTGTAGTTGTTGAGAGCTTGACAATAGTTTTTGTCCTTTATTTGCTGCAAGGCACTTCCTGCGCTTTTGTTGTGTTTCAACTCTATCACCATTGCCGGAATGTTGGGCAGGTAAGGTATCAAAACCAAATCTGCGAAACCTTTGCCGGTTGGCAGTTCCTTGAAAAGTGTGTAACGAGTGTTGGCGTAAAAGTAAGCCAAGCAAATTGCGCTTTGGAAGCAATGCTCATCATTGTAAGTCAACGGGTTGGTAACCTCTGTGTGAGCTGCGTCGAGAGCCTTTGCCACTGCCTCCTCGTTGCCTTCGACGGTTGCGTCGAGAAGTTTTTTGGAGGCGTTGATGATTTCCATCAGTTTCTTGTAGTCGGGACTCAATTTGACAGAACGCACCCACTCTTGCCGAACCTCCTCGTTGGGTATGCAGCAAGTTTTGTCTTCAAAATTATAATTCAGATAACCCAAGTGAATCAGATATGTGAACACATCATCCTTCGACTCAAACTTGTCCAAAGTGTTCAGGAACGAGCCGACATCCACCTCCA
>CALGHE010000129.1 GCA_937915765.1 uncultured Bacteroidales bacterium
CCCCAACCACCTCCACCCCGTCGCCAGACGAGAACCTGCACACCGAGGGCAAGAAGCGCTCCAGCATCTCCTTGCCGTTCCAATTCAAAATAACAACAGAAACCTTCATCATTTATCACCATCCATTACGTCCACCCGCTTGTGTTTCCATCTCTTATGAGACCACAACCAGCAAGCCGGGTCGCGCTTTATCGTATTTTCAAAGAGTTCCACATACTTGTCAGTTATTTCATTTTCGGCAGTCTCCTTCGCGTTAGGCGAGACAAGCACAAGCTCGCACGAATAATAACCGCGCTTCACCTTCCGCACATCAAAATAGATAACCGCGTCGCCGCCCTTTCTGGCGATTCTCTCCGGCCCCGTCAGGAAAGGCGTCTCCTGATTAAGGAACGTGTTCCAGTAATTAAGATTGTTTCTCGACGGCGTCTGGTCAGCAATAAAGCCTAACGCAAAAGTCTTGCCCTCCCTTCTCAGACCCAGAATAGCCCTGAGCGCGTCATTCTTAGGAATGTTCAGCGTGCCGAAGCGCTTGCGCAGACTAAGGAAAAAGCTGTCGAAATATTTGTTTTTCAACGGTCTGTACAATTCTCCTGCCACAAATCCGTCTATATTTTTATAATCTATAAATATAGATGTGATCCACTCCCAGTTACCATAATGCCCCAACATCACTATCATGCTCTTCTTCTCCTTCGCAAAATTCGCCATCATCTCCGGATTAACGAAGTGCATTCTCCTCTGCATCTCCTCGTCGGAGATATGAATCAGTTTCAGCGTTTCGGTAAACACGTCAACAAAGTGGAGATAAAACCGTCGCTCAATCTGCTTAATCTCCTCCAGGCTTTTGTCCGGGAAAGAGTTAGTCAGATTCCGCCTCACCACTTTTTTTCTGTATCTGACGACGTAATAAAGCAGCAGATACACCGGATAAGTGATGACGTACAGCACCGGCAGCGGAAGCCAGGCCAGCACCCACACGAACGCGTAAAATATGTAAAAAACTACCGCAGACATACCGTTATTCCTGCAAAGATTCATTTATGCTTTCTATATAATCAAGCAGTTCCTCCCTGCCCATCTGATTTTCAGACGACGTGACGAAGATAGGCGGCAGCTCCTCCCACTGCTCATAAAGCTTCTCCTTATAAGCTTCGAGATTCTTCGCCAGCTCGTTCTTTCCAAGTTTGTCCGCCTTAGTGAAGACGATAGAGAACGGCACGCCGTTAACCCCAAGGAAATCGAAGAACTCAAGGTCTATCTTCTGCGGCTCAAGCCGGCAGTCAATCAGCACAAAAAGGTTCACCAAGAGATTTCTGTTAAGGATATAGCCCTTGATCATCTTCTCCAGCTTGTCCCGGCTATCCTTACCCACCTTAGCGTATCCGTATCCCGGCAGGTCAACAAGATACCAGTCATCGTTCACAATGAAATGGTTTATAAGCAACGTCTTGCCCGGCTTTGACGAAGTCATAGCCAGCCCTTTATGGTTCGTCAGCATATTAATCAGCGACGACTTTCCCACGTTAGAACGCCCGATAAACGCATACTCCGGACGGTTATGATTCGGACACTTGGCAACCATAGTGTTGCTCATCACAAATTTAGCATTCTTTACTATCATAATTCAAAACATTTTCAAAAATTAGAGAGATTACCCTCAGTTCATAATTCTGTAAACAAGTTCCTTAAGCAGTTCATTTTCAGAGGCAGAGCCACCTCCGAACCCTTTAGAACGCGCGTCGTACTCCCTCAGCAGCGAGATTATCTCCATTGTCTTCCATCCGTTGTAATTTTTAGCCGCAAGATGATAATCCTTTGCAAAATAGGGATTTACGCCAAACGCCTTAGCTACCGACGCGTCACTTTTGTCCGGCAAATAATAATAAGCCATCAGATTTGCGAAGAAGTCAAAAAGCGTGGAGACCGTAAGCAGGAAAGGGTTGCTTTTAGGGTCCTTTCCGAAGTGCATCACAATCTGGTTCACCTTGTACACATCCTTGTTAATCAAAGCGGCGCGAAGTTCAAAGTTATTGAAGGATTTGCTGATGCCTACGCTCCGCTCCACCATTTCCGCCGTTACGCTCTTCACGCTGGCTGGCAGCCCGACCTTCAGCTTGTCCAGCTCGCTCACCACATTGCAAAGGTCCGTGCCAAGATACTCCGCAAGCATCTGCGCCGTCTTCGGGTCGATGCTCAGTCCGAACGAAGTCAGATACTCAGAGATGAAAGCCGGAATCTGATTGTCGTACAGTTTCTTGGACTCGAACAGCACCCCCACCTTCGGCAATTCGGCTGCAAACTTCTTCCTTTTGTCCACCTTTTTGTACTTATAGCAAATAACAAGCACAGTTGACGGCTGCGGTTTTTTCAGATAAAACTCAAGTTTGTCGATGTCAGAAATACTCTGAGCCTCCTTCACGACCACAAGCTGCCTCCGCGCCATTACGGGGAAACGCTTCGCCGCGTTTATCACGTCCTTGATATTGACGTCAGAGCCATACAAGACGGTCTGGTTAAACTCACGTTCCGTCTCGTCAAGTGCGTTTTCTATTATGTAGTTACAGATAACGTCGATGTAGTAAGGCTCCTCTCCGGAAAGGAAATAGACCGGTTTGAAGACACCCTGACGAAGTTCTGCAAGTATGTTCTGATAATCTGAATTTTGCTTTGCCATTTATGCCAAATTTTATTATCTTTGCCGAAGCACAAATATAGTAAAAAAAATGTTAGAACTAAATTTGCCGAGGTATAAATTTAAGACGAAAGAAGAAGCGGGCCGGCTTATGATTTTTGACCGGTGCCGCAGGAAGCACGTCGCCCTTACCCCGGAAGAATGGGTTCGGCAGAATTTCGTGGAGTACCTCATCAACGAGAAGAGGTATCCGCCCGGACTAATATCCAACGAGTCCACCGTCCACCTTAACGGGCTGAGAAAACGCTGTGACACAGTGATTTACAACCGCAACGGCCAGCCCGAAATCATAGTGGAATACAAGGCTCCGAACGTGACCATAACGCAGGAGACGTTTGACCAGATAGCGATGTACAACTTCAAGATGCAGGTTCGCTACCTTATAGTCTCCAACGGCATGAACCATTTTTGCTGCAAGATAAACTACGAGGAGATGCGTTACGAGTTCTTGCGCGAAGTTCCGGAGTGTTTTTTCTGAATATAAATTAAAAAGCGATATAAAAATGAGAACAATTTTCACCGTATTCTTAGTGCTTATTCTAAGTTTAGGAGGTTTCGTGTGGTACCGCTACTACTTCGTGTTTGCCGAAGGCGTGAAGAGCGGACAGCTGAACGACGTCAAGAAAAAAGGATACATTTTTAAAACTTACGAGGGCAAACTCATACAGTCTGGCGTAAAAAGCTCCGGCACGTCCATACAGTCCAACGAGTTTGTGTTCTCTATCGAAGACGAGAGAGTTGCAAAGCAGCTGGAACTTTCCAGCGGCAAATACATAGACTTGCACTATAACGAATACATTTCCTCTTTGCCATGGAGAGGGATGTCGCAATATGTGGTTGACAGCGTGATAGCCATTCATGACGAGAAAGGGTTCTGACGATGCAATACGACAGACTACCCTCCACGTTGCTGGAGAATGCGGTCAGCGAGTTTTCGCGCCTGCCGGGCATAGGACGCAAAAGCGCTCTGCGGCTTGCTCTGCACCTTCTGAAGCTGGACAAAGAGGATGTAGAGCAGTTTGGCAACGCCTTCATCGCGCTCCGCAACGAAATCCAGTACTGCAAGGTGTGCCACAACATATCTGACACAGAGGTCTGCTCCATCTGCTCAAACAAACAGAGAGACAGACAGACGCTGTGCGTTGTGGAAAACATAAAAGATGTGATGTCTGTGGAAAACACGCAGCAGTTCAACGGACTGTACCATGTGCTGGGCGGCGTGATTTCGCCAATGGACGGAATCGGGCCGTCGGACCTGAACGTGGACAGCCTAGTCGGGCGCGTGGCAGAAGACGGGGTCAAGGAGGTCATTCTTGCGCTTAGCCCGACAATGGAGGGCGACACCACAAACTTCTACATCTACAGAAAACTTGCAGGGCTGAACGTCGAGGTTAGCACCATAGCGCGCGGCGTGGCGATTGGCGACGAACTTGAGTATGCCGACGAGGTGACACTCGGACGCTCCATATTAAACAGAACACCATTTAAAGAGAGTATAACAAAATGATCAGAAACTATTACATTAGCATAGCAATAGCGGCTCTGCTTGGCATTGCGGCTTGCGCGGTTCCGGCAAATATGATTACGCTGAGTCCCGACATAGTGGCAAATCTGGAACGTATTTCAATGATTCTGCTCTTGGCGAGCATTCCTTTGGCTCTGAAACTTTTTCAGATTAAGACAGAAAAGATAAGTCCGGACGTATCAGAAGAGGAACATTACAACATATCCTTGCACTGGGCAAACGTAAGAATATGGATTGTAGCTTCGGCTCTATACATAAACGAAGCTCTTTTCGCAGTGACAAAAAACTCGTCCATGATATTCTGCTGCCTTATCGCAGCTATAGTCTTGGTGTTTTTCTGCAGATATAAGAAGAGATAAGAGACCACATCAGCGACGTTTATAATCAGAGCTACGGTGATGGTTGCCTAAAAAACGAAGGCTGAACCCTGCAAGAGAGTTCAGCCTTTTTAGTTCAGGCAATCACTGCAATTTACAGAAAAAGCCTTTATAAAGCGCCAGCCAATCACAAACGCTCAACGCACAAAGCGTCGTTAAGTGCGATGATAGCCTTTCCGTAATCGCCACGTTCTATGACGAACTGCATATTAACCTGACGCATGGACTGCGCGAAACATTCGATATTTATATTATTGTCAAACAACGCTTTAGAAGCCTTGTAAAGGAATCCCGGATGCGCAATGTTAGTTCCCATGCAGCAAACCAAAGCCACCTGTTTTGTTGTAATCTGATAGAAAGTCTCCTTCAGTTCCTCGATAAGCTTCTGAGCCTGCGGCTTGTCCCAGATAACCATAGTTATGCTGTTTGCGTTAGTTGATTTCAAGATATAGCTTACACCATACTTCTCGAACACCTGCATAACCTTCAGATCATAGCCCACTTCGCCAACCATCATCGGGTCGTGCACCTCTACAGCAATCACCTTGTCTGTACCGGAAACAATCTCTATCCGCGACTTTTCCGTGAAATAATCCTTAGAAATCAGAGTGCCCGGATGTTCCGGCTCGAAAGTATTTTTGATTCGGATATTGATGCCCGCCATTTCGAGCGGCTTTGACGCCTTAGGGTGAATGGCCTCCATACCCACATCGGCAAGCTGGTCTGCAACCATGAAGTTTGTGAAGCCCACCGGGATAGACTTGTCTGTGCCAACCAGCTTAGGGTCTGCCGAAGACAAATGGAACTCTTTATGTATAACAGCCTCGTCAGCCTTGACCTCCACTGCGATTTTAGAGAAAGTGACTTCAGAATAACCTCTGTCAAACGCGCGCATTATGCCCTCAGTGCCCTTAGTGTAACCGGTAGCCACGCAAAGAGTCTTAGAGAAGTCTATGCCGGCGAAAGACTTTTTGATGCGTTCGTCGATAGTCAAAGACTCAGAATCGTCAAACCCGCACAGATCTACGAAAGTGGCGTCAATTCCATGATTCTTTATGATATTGACAGAGTTGAATGCAGAATGAGCCTCGCCGATAGAAGACAAAATCTCTCTTGCAGCAAGATAGATATTGTTTTTGTTCACATAACCCGAAGCCGCAACATTGTACATGCTCAAAAGATAGTTCTTAGCCTTGGCGATTCGGTCAATGATAAACTCATCCGCAACCTTCTGGTCTAACTTTATACTTTCGTAATTACGGTTAAGCGCAATAAGTTTTTCGCAAAGTTCGTCCAGCGCGTCTATATAGTTTTCGTCATTAACAAATTTAACATAGATGCCAGGCTCGCCGGTTTTCTTATGCTCCAATAACCAGTTTGTAACGTTATTATAGGCCGAAACCACAAAAATTCGGTTATACATCTCAGCCGGAGTTCTTTTTCCGATGATGATGTTTTCCATAACATCCTGGAACTGAGACATTGAAGTTCCACCAATCTTTTCTACTGTAAGCATTTTACGATAATTAAATTAATTTATCTTGAAAATATCTGCAAAGATACAAAATTTGACGTTATAACATAAGGCAACCCCAATAAATTGCGAATTAAAATTTGCCATTTTACAACTTTTCTCCGCTGCCAAGCCCTCATCACCTCTCTATCAGCCTGCTGTTAAATATCAGGAACCCGATGTTCAGGCCTGCGTTCCACCTGTATCTCGTGAAATTATAATTATTGACGAAAACGCTTGCGGTCAGGAAGTCCAGCTGCACGACAAAAGACATTTCATTCACCGCCGACGGGTCTGCGAACAGATACCCGTCAGAAAAGTAATACAAATCATAAACATTTGTATGAGGCAGGAACAGATAAAACTCATGGCGCAGATGGAGCTGCTCGTTAATTCTGAGAATCGGCTTGATTCCCAGCGCCAAATAGGCGTCGGAGCGGAACTCATACTGAAAAGATGTGCGCAGATGGTTCGTAGCCTCGAAAGCCGGTACCATAAGCAGGTTTTCGGCGCTATTCGTCCCCAGCTCAAAATTAGAGTACACACCCTCCAGATAAGAGCCAAGCACAAAGTGCTTGGAGCATTTGAAATAACGTTCAAACTTAGCAGAAGCCTGCAGCCACTCCTGCTTATCCTTCCGCTCCACATGCTCATAACGCACCGGCAGATAATCCGAATCTATAATAGGCTCAACAAAACGGCTCCGTTTATTGGCAGAGATATAATTTAGCGCGACAGATGCGTTTGAGCCACTTATAGAAAACTGCTTGTGAGGCATGGAACGTTCGTCATACTTTATCGTATAGACAAACATGTCCCACTTCGACTTGTCCAGTCTGTCCCCATCAACCCAATGAAGGTCGCCTTTGAACTCGTTGAGGATGCGTCCGTAGCCCATACCCAGCTCCATCTTTCCGGTTTGCAGGAAGGGGAAGCTCAGCTTGAACTTTCCGAACATCTCAGACTGCACGTCGCCCACCCTCTCGTCAGAATATAAAGAGAATAGCGACCTGTTGTTGTAAGAATATCTGTTGACCGTTCCGTAAAGCTTAAAATAGACAGGCAGCCCGAAAGGCAGGTCGCTCTTCATCTGCAAATGCAAGTTGTTGTAAAAATTCCCGAACTGCCCGTTGGCAAGCACGCTGTAAGAGAAGCTGTGCAAGCCTCTGTACTCTGCGCCGAAGTACAGCTGATTATGCATCGAAGAGATATTTCCGCCAAGCCCCAGCACAATATTGTCGTCCATCTTCACATCAAGCACAAGGTCAAAATATCCGGTGGAGCTGTTATAGACCGCATGAGGGACAATCTCCTGAAACTTTTTGTCCGACATCAGTTTCATGTATTTGGAAAGGAACTCTTCATAAGAGAACAGTTCGCCCTTATCATGGAAATTTCTGGAGATATAACTTCTCTGAGCCGGAGTGACACCGCAAATCTTAATGTCCTTAAACACCAGATTTGGCAGATTAGCTCTGAAGACGCCCCTTTTTATCGCCACATAATCAGCAGAGACCTCTCTTTTGACACGTTTTTTTATCTGCTCCAGTCTGCCCACTATCGAGTCGTAACCCATTTGCGAAAGTTGCTCCACCATATGAAAATCGAGCAGACCAACGTCCTTGCAGTCAAATGTAAAAAGGAAGCCCCTTTCCTCCGGAATGTCATAGTCCGTCTTGCCCATTATCATGTTCTCAAGCTGCCCAATAATGTCAGACTCGTTAGGCTTTGACGGATTAGACGAGACATTGCTTCCGATAATCACATCAGGCTTGAAATCCTCCGCCATCACATCTTGCGGAAAATTGTTATAGATTCCGCCGTCATGCAGAAGTCTGTCATTAATGGAGATAGGCTTGAAGACAAACGGGAAACTCATAGAAGAGCGCACCGCATCTCCAAGGTCACCACCTCTGTGCACCACCGTCTCTTTAAGATAGACATCAGAGGCCACACATCTGAAAGGTATAAAAAGGTGGTCAAAATCACCTTCGCAAAGAGCGGTCGCCTGCGTGAACAGCTTCAGGAAAGCGACATTCATCTGGGTCGGCTCGATAACACTTTTCGGCAGGTGCATATTAAACGTGAAAGAGTCCGTCACGCTAAGTTTCACATTGATAAATTCGGGAGTCAGGTCATTGCGTTTGAAATAGTAAGTGCGGCTCTCGTCCAGTTTTCCTCGCTGCCACGCAAGGAACTCGTCGGACTTTATCAGCTCCTCCATCTCGTCTGGAGTATAGCCCATAGCATATAAAGAGCCAATAATCGCGCCCATGGAAGTGCCGGCAATATAGTCTATCGGCACGCCGTTCTCCTCCAGCGCCCGGATCACACCAATATGCGTGCAGCCTTTCGCCCCTCCTCCGCTAAGCACAACGCCAACCGTCTGGGCAACCGCAGCTGTCTGATAAAATAAAGCTAAAGCTAAAAAAGCAACAATACTAATTAGACGCATATTCAAGAAATCCCTAATAATTTGAACGTCAATCCATTGACTTCAACAACCTTATCACGATGCAAAAGTAGTGAAAAAAAACAACCCATTATATATTTTCTTGCAGTTATTTTAGTCTCTTTAGCCTTAAACTTTGCACTTTCGCACTGACAGGGACAACAAAAGCCCCAATGTCCGCAACTCAAGCGCAGACAAAGGGGCTTTGGAAAATGTAAAAATTACATAACGTAATTTATAGATTCAGCCTTTGACAAGGTTAGCTTACAGCATGGCAACGCTTCTCTTGACAAAGTCGCTCAAAGCCTCTCCTTTAAGCAAGTTATTAGACAGCAACGCAAGATCAACGAGCTGCTGCACAGTCTTATTGCTCTTAGCGAACGCCTCGAACACGTCAGACTTAGCCTCACCGTTCTTAGCAAGCTTAGCATCGATGTCCTTAATTTCGTCTTTGATAGCCTGCGCAAGGTCTTCGTCCTTTTTGTCACCTTTCAAATCCTTGCGTTTAGCTTCCAGCGCAGCAATTTCGTCAGCAATAGGCTTAACCTTCGCGGCACATTCAGCCTCTTCTTCCGAAAGAATTTTAGCCACAAGCGGATGAGCTGCGTTCACGACAAAGTTGTACGAGTCCGGCATCTCTCCGTAGAAACTCATCATAGGGTTCTGTCCGTTAGCCGACATCTCCTTCATACGTCTCATAAACTCGTTCTGAGTGATATAAACCGGCAGTTCCGAGCCTTCGATATTTTCAAAAGTCACAACAAAGCTCTGTTTACCTTCTTTAGGCAGCAATTTTCCGAACACGTCAGAAAGAGCGTTCTGTTGCTCCTGCGAAAGGCTTACAGCCTTAGCGTCCGACTTAGGGATAAGTTTCTCCACAATGTCAGAATCGACGCGCACAAAACGTTTCTTACCTTCAGACTTATGCTCCATTCTGCTGATGAAATGCACGTCGAGCTGTCCGTCCATCAGAAGCACGTCATATCCTTTAGCCTTTGCAGCCTCAATGTAAGAGTGCTGCTCAACAACGTCCGTGGCGTACAGATAAACAAGGTTGCCGTCCTTGTCCTTGTGATTTTCTCCGATAAGCTTTTCATACTCTTCCTGAGTGTAAAATTTATCGTCAACATTTTTAAGCAGAAGGAACTTGTCTGCCCTTTCCGCAAATTTTTCGTCAGTAAGGACACCATATTCAATAAATATTTTCAGGCTGTCCCACTTGCTTTCAAAGTCGGCGCGCTGCGTGTTGAAGATCTCCTGCAGACGGTCCGCCACCTTCTTTGTTATATGGCTTGAAATCTTCTTCACATTTCCGTCGCTCTGAAGATAGCTTCTTGACACGTTAAGCGGAATGTCCGGAGAGTCAATCACCCCGTGAAGCAGAGTCAGGAACTCAGGCACGATACCCTCAACCGAGTCAGTCACAAAAACCTGATTGCAGTAAAGCAGAATCTTATTCTTCTGAATTTCAAAATTGTTCTTAATCTTAGGGAAATACAGAATACCGGTCAGATTGAACGGATAATCCACATTCAGGTGAATATTGAACAGCGGCTCTTCGCCCATCGGATAAAGTTCGCGGTAGAAGCTCTTGTAGTCTTCATCCTTCAGGTCCGCCGGTTTCTTTGTCCATGCAGGCTGAGTGTTGTTTATCACGTTGTCTTCTGCAGTTTCCACCTCTTTGCCGTCCTTCCACTCCTTCTTCTTTCCGAAAGCGACAGGGATAGCGAGGAACTTGCAATATTTATTAAGCAAAGAGCTTATGCGGGCCTCTTCAAGAAAATCTTTGTTTTCATCATCGATATAAAGGATGATGTCAGTACCGCGGTCGCCCTTCTCCACATCTTCGAAAGTATATTCCGGGTCTCCGTTGCAGCTCCATTTAACAGCCTTCGCGCCCTCCTTGAAAGACTTTGTGACGATTTCCACCTTCTTAGAAACCATGAAAGAAGAGTAGAATCCCAGACCGAAGTGCCCGATGATAGCGTTAGCGTCATTCTTGTACTTTTCTACAAACTCTTCGGCTCCAGAAAATGCAATCTGATTGATGTACTTGTCAATCTCCTCCTGAGTCATACCGATGCCTCGGTCCGAAATAGTCAAAGTGCCCTTCTCCTTGTCCAGCTTCACCTGCACTGCCAAGTCGCCAAGTTCACCCTTAAACTCGCCAACAGACGACAACGTTTTCAGCTTCTGCGTAGCATCAACTGCATTAGACACCAATTCACGAAGAAATATCTCGTGGTCACTATAAAGGAACTTTTTGATAACGGGAAAGATGTTCGCCGTCGTTACACCTATATTACCTTTTTGCATATTATAAAGTTTTTATTTATTCTAAAACATCTAATAAACTACAATCAAATGGAGTGCCAAACTGAAAAGACTGACAAAAAGTCAGTTTCAACCCGTTTCACTCTGCCAGACTCCAAAGGATTCATGACATAATTTGTCATAAAAGAAAAAAGGGAAGCCTCACGACCTCCCTGTCTCACATAAATATTCACATTATCAAAAACTATATATGGCGATTAAAGAAAACCGTTTCTTGATATTCTTCAAAAAATAAGTTCTCTTATTTTTCGCCTACAAAGTTAAATGCTTTAACATTACGTCACAATCCCTAAAATTAGGTATTTTGCAAGCAGCTCTAAAAATCAGGAAATACAACATTCATTTGAAAATTATTTTTGTGGAGTTCACACCACTTTTTAATTTCCTTTAATTCTTTATCATTTATCAATTCACAATCATTTGTTATGGTAGGGAAATCCTTGACGAGGTCTTTCAAAATTGTTACTGAATATTTTGATAGATTACAATATATATTGTCATCTACGTAAGGATCTCCTCCATAAGATCCTATAATAATCCGTTTACTTTCCTTAGTTAGAATAAAAGAGATTAGCAAATCACAAAAATCCCTATTGGCTACGTACTGAGTTTGTTCCAATAATAAACAAAAATCTTCATTTAATATATCCAAATCAGAGGTTGCTTTTGCTAATAATGACAATCTTTTCAATAAAAAATCTTTGAACCCTAAACGAATCAAAGTATTTTCCATACGAATGTTCACAATTTTGTGTTTCCTATATTTTACCTTGTTTTCTTCGTAAATAGCCAACAAATCATCACGAAAGGTTACATCGTTTAAATTAAAAAAATATGCTATCAGCCAATAATCATAAGTCTTACGTAAATTCTGCAATAATAATTTATTGGATTTTAACGAAAGACTCACATCCTGCATATTTGAATACAGTTGTTTTGAAACATCACCGATGTTTGATTCCCCTGCAACCAACAAGGAGTCCATGGTATCTTTATCCTTCTCTTGGCATAAACTATCCGAACACTGACTCATGTGGATTATCAATGAATCTATCTCTTCTGTTATCCTGTTTTCAGAAAATACATTAAGACAACAAAAAAGCATTAGATAAAGTAACACATTTGTCTTATTCATAACATATTTAGAATTATTTTTTATCTCTAACCACAGTTTGCTATGCTTGGCAATGGTCATCAACACATGCGCCACATCCAAGCTTGCCTCCCCTATTGTTTTTGCACAATAGGGAAAACTAATAACTAAATCAAATTTTGCCCCAATTGGGTTGACACATGCCATTCGATTTCTACTTTGCCATCTACTGCTTTTATTTGACGTTCAGCCTGATTCAGTATGGCTTTAGCACGATTTCCGTTTATGATTGTGATATTGTCAAGGTCGTTTGACTCATCATCCCTCCACTTTCCACTCCGTGATATTCCTCTCCTCGGTTGAGAAATTGACCCCGATTTTCACGATATGTTTGTCGGAGGAGATTCTCTTTGCATATTTCTTCTCATCTATCTGAGAAAGAGCCTCCTGCGCCGAGCCGTCACGCTTGCACTCTATGATATAG
>CALGHE010000130.1 GCA_937915765.1 uncultured Bacteroidales bacterium
GGGGCTTGTAATTTGAAAAAAGAAATCTCAACCGCATAAAATCAGCGTTTGAGACTCCTTTTTATATCGTTTTTAGTTTTTATCGGACACTAATAAATTATTTTCTTTGTTTCATTGTCTGTAGAGTACAGACTTGCTTGACACAAAGAAATATTTTGTTTGCATCTGATATACTGTCTTAATAAGGAAAAAACAGCAGGAACCATATGGATAGGACGTTCAGTCTGTTCTTTTCGGTCATTATTTGATCTAAAGGCACCCACATCCATTATAAAGTCGATATAAGGTGTGAGCTATAACCCATGTTTCTAAACCACTTATAGCTCAAACTTTCGGTGGAAACTGCATATATTCATCTTATATCCGCAAATAAATGTTCCAAATTAACAGTCTGTCCTATGATTCCTGCATTGGCATTAAGTTTTAATCCCCAAGGGGTAACCAATGTTATATGCAAGGCATGTCGAGTCTTCGTTACACTACGGAATGTAGAACAACGTTCACGTAACTCCTTATTATATTTAGGAGTAATCTCATAGTCGTATGCAGAATATTTCATCTCACAGAGATTGATTACTTTATCGCGACGAGTTATAAGCATATCTATCTGTGCCCCCGCAGTGTATTGGTCACCTGCAAAACGCCATGAGCTTACTTCTGTTTGTACACCAGCAATACCCAAGGCTTGTTTGATCTGTGGGACATGTAATAGACAAACTTGCTCAAATGCAATGCCAGTCCATGTACGTCTTGAGGGACTATCAATAAGATTTGTCCAATGATGCTCATCTTTGCCGTTATACTTTTCGACAAATCTTTTATAGAAAAGGATGGAAAGATCTGTAAGTTGATACAGTGCATCACGTTCCTTCTTGCCAAATGCACTATATTTTCTTATAAAATCGCAACTTATAAGATTCTTAAGTGCTTTGGTAAGTGCCCCATTTGCATTCACTTTAGCCTGTTCTACAATTTCTTGCCGAGTAATGCCCATATTCTTTTTGCTGATAGCATCTATTATGCGCATATAGAAATCAGAATCCTTGAACAATGATCTAAAGAGAAATTCATATTCATTATGAAGTGGTGCACCTTCACGGAAGAACATTTCGTCAACATTCGCATCAAGACTCAGATTCTTTTTTAACATACTCAGATAAAGTGGTACACCTCCAAATACCATGTAAGCATCAAGTATCAGAGAACGATCCCAATCTACACCGTTTGATTTTAATAAGACTTCTGATTCATGAAGATTAAATGGAGCGAGATAAATACGTTCTGTTGTACGATTATAAAGTCCACCCTTACTACTTATAAATTTGTCTGTCATCCATGTTGTAGCACTTCCGCAAACAATCATTTTTAGATTATCTTGTGTAGAGCCCCAACTATTCCAAAACCATTCAAATGCTTTGAGGAATTGCCCAGATGGGACATCGAACCAAGGCAACTCATCGAGGAAAACAATAATGCGTTTCTTTCGCAACCTCTTTAAGTAGTCGCGTAAAGCTGCGAAAGCATCCATCCATGTTTTAATAGGAGGTGGATTTGGGCCATCATGGGAATTTTGACGGAGCATATCACAGAAAGCATCCAGTTCATCCTGCTTGCTGCCTTCGAAGATACCTGTAGCATAAAAATCAAACTTATCCTTGAAGAATTCTTTTATAAGGAAGGTTTTGCCTATACGCCTACGTCCATATACAGCTACTAACTCTGCCTTATCAGAGTTGAAGATTGAATTCAGTTGTTCGAGTTCTTTTTTTCTTCCAATGATTTTCCGTGCCATAACTTATATATTTATGGGTACAAAGATATAAATTTTAAATTCAGAAAATGAAATGTTTTGAGCTATAAATCTAAAAAAAATCGAGTTATAGCTCAAAAATAAAACCACCTTAATCCTCAAACTCTTCCACATACACATATGAGAAACTTTTTACGAGTTCACTATATAACCATTATTTTAATAATACAAATCCATATAAAAGTCACAAAAAAATATTGTGATTTGAGCTAAGGATTTGAAAAGTATTGTTGACAGATTATGAATTCTCACGTAAAAAGGTAATATAAACCTAAACAGCGTGCAACTCAATGAGCCGCACGCTGTTTATTATTTCGACATATATAAATATCTGTCTTACTTTACTTCTTCGAAGTCAACGTCAGTCACGTCTCCATTGTTAGAGCTGTTAGACTGCTGTCCTGCACCTCCCTGCGGCTGCTGTTGCTGAGCCTGAGCGTTGTACATGTCCTGAGAAGCTGCGTGGAACACGCTGTTCAGCTCGTTAAGAGCAGTGTCGATAGCAGCGATGTCCTGAGACTTGTGAGCCTCTTTCAATTTTGCAAGAGCAGCTTCGATAGACTGTCTCTTATCAGCAGGCAGCTTGTCACCAAGTTCCTTCAGCTGCTTTTCTGTGTTGAAGATCATGCTGTCAGCCTGGTTGATTTTGTCAACACGTTCCTTTTCCTTAGCGTCGGCAGCTGCGTTAGCTTCGGCCTCAGACTTCATGCGCTTGATTTCGTCGTCGCTCAAGCCAGAAGAAGCTTCGATTCTGATGCTCTGAGACTTGCCAGTAGCCTTGTCTTTAGCAGAAACGTTAAGGATACCGTTAGCGTCGATGTCGAAAGAAACCTCAATCTGCGGCACACCGCGCGGAGCAGCAGGAATACCGTCCAAGTGGAAACGTCCGATAGTCTTGTTATCCTTAGCCATAGAACGTTCGCCCTGAAGCACGTGAATTTCAACAGAAGACTGGTTGTCGACAGCCGTAGTGAACGTTTCAGACTTCATTGTCGGGATAGTTGTGTTAGATTCGATAAGGCGAGTCATCACGCCACCCATAGTTTCGATACCAAGAGAAAGCGGAGTAACGTCAACCAAAAGGATATCCTTAACCTCACCAGTAAGCACACCACCTTGAATAGCTGCGCCGATAGCCACAACCTCGTCTGGGTTAACGCCCTTAGAAGGAGCCTTTCCGAAGAACTTCTCAACCGCAGCCTGGATAGCCGGGATACGAGTAGAACCGCCCACCAAGATGATTTCGTCAATATCGCTGATATTCAAGTTAGCATTCTTCAAAGCAGTCTTGCACGGCTCGATAGTGCGCTGAACCAAATCGTCAACCAGCTGTTCGAACTTAGCACGAGTCAAAGTCTTAACCAAGTGCTTAGGCACACCGTCAACCGGCATGATATAAGGCAAGTTAATTTCAGTAGAAACTGTGTTAGACAATTCTATCTTAGCCTTTTCCGCCGCCTCTTTAAGACGCTGCAAAGCCATTGGGTCCTTGCTCAAGTCGATGCCGCTGTTTTCGTCCTTGAACTCCTGCACAAGCCAGTCTATGATCTTCTGGTCGAAGTCGTCACCGCCAAGGTGAGTGTCACCATCAGTTGACTTAACCTCAAACAATCCGTCGCCAAGTTCAAGCACAGACACGTCGTGAGTACCGCCACCGCAGTCGAACACAACAATCTTCATGTCCGAGTTCTTCTTATCAAGACCGTAAGCAAGAGCGGCAGCAGTCGGTTCGTTCACGATACGTCTCACGTTAAGACCTGCAATTTCACCAGCTTCCTTAGTAGCCTGACGCTGAGCGTCGTTAAAGTAAGCAGGCACAGTGATAACCGCATCAGTAACCTCCTGTCCGAGGTAATCCTCAGCAGTCTTCTTCATTTTCTGAAGCACCATAGCAGAGATTTCCTGAGGAGCGTAAAGACGTCCGTCAATGTCAACGCGCGGAGTGTTGTTTTCCCCTCTCACCACCTTGAACGGCACACGGTTGATTTCATCCGCCACATTGTCGAAAGACTCTCCCATGAAACGTTTGATAGACGAAACGGTCTTAAGCGGGTTTGTAACCGCCTGACGCTTTGCAGGGTCTCCGATTTTACGTTCACCGCCAGCGATGAAGCCGACAACCGAAGGTGTTGTGCGCTTGCCTTCGCTATTAGTGATAACCACAGGCTCGTTGCCTTCCATTACAGAAACGCAAGAGTTAGTTGTTCCTAAGTCGATACCAATAATTTTTCCCATTTTTCTTATGTTTTTATATTACTTATTTCTTTAACAATTTGAGCCCGGCTCATTCTCGCCGCCGCCCATTAAATATTTTGCAAAAGCTGTGCCAATCCTAAAAAGTGCGTCCACAATGATTCTTTTGTCAGATTAAACTCGACAAAAGCCTTTTCGATGTCAGACTAAATGACAAAATGTCAGTTTTATTTATCCAAACGGCAACATCCGTCCAGCACAAGACAGATCCCCTACAATAAATTGCGCCATGTTAAAACATAAAGGCGTATCAGAGGTTTCAAAAAATCGTCCTTTATTGTAGGATATAAAAATCAAAAAAACTATATTTGCATCTGATTCCCGCAAAGGGTCGTTTTTATCTTCTTTTTTACGAATAGATAGAATTTATTTAATATAGTAATTATGCAATTAATTGACAATTTCAACTTTGCCGGAAAGAAGGCAATCGTTCGCGTGGACTTCAATGTTCCATTGAACAAAGAGACTGGAGAAGTTAGTGACGACACTCGTATCCGCGGTGCGCTCCCTACAATCAAGAAAATTTTGGCTGATGGCGGTTCGGCTATTTTGATGTCTCACATGGGGCGTCCAAAACAGAACCCAGACCCTAAATTCTCTTTGAAGCAGATTATCTCTGCCATCGAAAAGAACTTGGGTCAGTCTATCCTGTTCTGCGACGACTGCATGAAGGCTGAGGCTCAGGCTGCTGCCCTTAAGGCTGGTGAAGTGCTTTTGCTTGAAAACCTACGTTTCTACGAAGAAGAAGAAGGCAAGCCTCGCGGCGAGTTCGCTTCTGACGAAGAAAAGAAGGCTGCAAAGAACGCTTTGAAAGACAAACAGAAAGATTTCGCTAAGAAACTTGCTTCTTACGCAGACGTTTATGTGAACGACGCGTTCGGTACTGCTCACCGCGCTCACGGTTCTACTGCTGTTATCGCTGACTACTTCGACGAAGCTAACAAGATGTTCGGATTCCTTATCAACAGCGAGCTTAAAGCTATGGACAAGGTGTTGAACGAAGCACAGAAGCCGTTCACTGCTATCATGGGCGGAGCTAAAGTTTCTGACAAGATCATGATTATCGAAAACTTGCTTGACCGTGTTGACAACCTTATCATCGGCGGCGGTATGACTTACACATTCATCAAGGCTCAGGGCGGTCAGATCGGTAACTCGCTTTGCGAAGAAGACAAGCTTGACCTAGCTCTTGAAGTTTTGAAGAAGGCTAAGGACAAAGGCGTTAAGGTTTACTTGCCTACTGACGCTGTTAACGCTGACAAGTTCGACAAGGATGCTAACACTAACACTTCTAAGACTAACGAAACTCCAGAAGGCTGGATGGGTCTTGATATCGCTGACGAAACTATCGCTACTTTCAGCGACGTTATCGCTAACTCTAAGACAGTTCTTTGGAACGGTCCTATGGGCGTGTTCGAGTTCGACAAGTTCGCTAAGGGTACTTCTGCTGTAGCTCAGGCTGTGGCTAAGGCTACTCAGGACAACGGCGCGTTCTCTTTGATCGGTGGCGGCGACTCTGTTGCGGCTATCAACAAGAACAAGCTTGCTGACAAAGTTAGCTACGTTTCTACTGGTGGTGGAGCTATGTTGGAATATATGGAAGGAAAGGTTCTTCCTGGCATCAAGGCTATCCGTGGAAAATAATCTCATCCACGATGATTTACATAAAAAGGGTGCGTCTAAATCGGCGCGCCCTTTTTTATCATAAGGCAAGAACCTCTACCTTATTTACGCTTATCTTTTGAACAACCAGAAAAATCACTTTTTTATCGACTTCACTGCACGGTCCATTATATCATGATACTTAGGATCGATAAAAGCCTTAATGTCACTATAGTTCAAAAACACACGGCTCTGTTTTGTATTAAATTCGACAACTACAAAATCGTCCTTCTTGCTGAAGGCAAACCACCATGATGTAGGGAATTCGCTCAAACCTTTAAACGGAGCAAGATAACCTCCAGAATGTTTCAAGTAACTGCGGATTTCGCTGCCAACTTTAGTTCCTCTGTCCACATTCGTCGAATCAAAAAGAAAACCTGCAAAATACATATTATGCGAATTGACATAATCCATGAATCCTTTTTTGTCCTTTATCAAATCATCTACGCCAATCTCCTCGCCTGTAGTTTTGTCAAAAACAATAAAAGTGTTGCTAACATTACTGTATGTTGACAAATTCTCAAAACCGAACGAGACCAATCCGTCTCCTACATTGAAAAGCATTTGAGAACCTCTTCCATACTTCGACACCCATTTTTTAACGCCTTCTACAATCAAACTCACTTCATCTCCATCAGCACTGCCAAACATAACCTTCATCATCCTGTTTCTAACCTTCTGAGTGTTTTTACAACCCTTCAATTGCACAGGAAGATAAACCGTACGGTCTTCATATCCGCCATTTACCCTTTTTATCAAAAAAGAACGAATCTGGTCGCCATATTCATTCACATTCGTGGTCACCACATACCCTTTATCCTTAGCCATCAACGACTTAGCGTATGGAGTTAGCAACGGACTATCCTTTTTTAAAGTATGACAGTAAAAATCTCCTCCTTCGTAATAGAAACTGATGTCCTCCCCTTCTATTCCCGCTACCCCACATATAGTGACAGAGTCTTTCCAGTTCTGAAGTTTCAGAGTTGTAAGCAAATCTTCCGGCACAATTCGCTTACCCGTTTCCGCATCATATACGCCCAGCGTCTTTTTATAGCCGGAACCCTTATTTTCTTTAAGATACAGAACGCCATTCTCCAATGACACTTTCATAAAACGCCAGAACTCACAGGCTCTTCCTCGACTCTCTTTATATTTTGCAATTTCAGCAATATACGATGCCGTGTCACCACCCACAAACGATTGATACCCCTTTACCTTTTTAAGTTTTTTAGAAATACCATCAACCGATTTCGCGTCTTTTATATGAGCGCACATCACCTTCTCCAAAGAGTCTGGATATGTCCCTGGTTTTGACATAAACTTGACGATGTCCTCCTGCAGATAAGGGTTATCTCGGTAAGGATAAGCATCAACAGAAAACTCCATCTCCACATTTAAGGCGATAATTTCATAACCATTTTTCTTAACCTCCTTCCTTTTCCAACCTTGTGCATTTTGAACAGATTTTTTATCTTCTTCCGAAGCATCCTCGCCTAACGACTCTAGAAGCTTCTTTTTCTCTGATTCAGAAAGGCCTTCCCTAACCCACTCTTCACTGACAAAATCCATCTTTTCATTTGATCTCAGAAGGAATCCTTTGAAAACAGTCTGGGCAGACAACTCGACTAAAGCAGCGTTCGCCATCAACAATGCGGCAACCGTCACCAAACAACGTTTTATTTTCATAATAACATTTTTAGATTTTACATTAATTGCAAGTATTTTGTCTCGCAACAAAAAAAGCCGAGTCCATAGACCCGGCTATTCTCTCAGTCAAGAACTGATTATTCAGCAGCAGGAGCTTCTTCTGCAGCTGGAGCTTCCTCTGCAGGAGCTTCTGCGGCAGCCTCAGCAGCAGCGGCAGCAGCTTCAGCCTTCTTCTTAGCAACAGCCTCAGCCTTAGCCTTGTTTACAGCCTGTTCTGCAACCAAACGTTCTTTTGCCTTTTCTTCCTTGCCTTTAGCCAATTTAGATTTTTCAGCCTGAATCTTGCTTTCTTTTTCAGCTGACCACTTTTCAAATCTCTTTTCAGCTTCAGTTTCATCGAAAGCACCCTTCTTAACCCCGCCACGCAAGTGTTTCATCATGTAAACACCTTTGTCGCTCAAAAGGTTTCTTGTAGTATCTGTTGGCTGAGCACCAACTTCAACCCAATACAAAGCTCTATCGAAGTTAATATCAACAGTAGCAGGATTTGTATTCGGATTGTAAGATCCAATACGTTCAATAAATTTACCATCACGTGGCGCTCTGCTATCAGCTACGACGATGTGGTAGTACGCGTACCCCTTGCGGCCGTGTCTTTGCAATCTAATCTTAGTTGCCATTCTTTTTTTGATTTAAAATTAAACTTCTTTTAGTTTTGACCCCGCAAAGATAGTTCTTTTATCCCAAACTCGCAACTATAAAGCTATTTTATTTTTTAAGACTTGCACATTTCAAAAGCCCCGCTTCAAAAAAATTGCGCTTTTTGCACTATATTACCGATTAAAAAATTAACTTTGCAGAAATAGATTTTGAGATAAAAAAATGAACGTTGTTATTATCAAATATAACGCTGGCAACATATTTTCTGTTGACTATGCGATGAAGCGTCTCGGAGTCGAAGCCGAGATTACCGGAGACATAGAGAAGATTGTTTCTGCAGACAAGGTGATATTCCCTGGCGTGGGCGAGGCGGAAACTACGATGAACTACCTCCGCCAGCACAAGCTGGACGAAGTGATAAGAGGTCTGAAGCAGCCCACTCTCGGCATCTGCATAGGAATGCAGCTGATGTGCAAGTCGTCTGAAGAGGGAGGAAACGTGAAGTGCCTCGGAATATTCGACGAGGAGGTGAAACGCTTCGAGCCGAACGCGCAGTTCAACAAAGTCCCGCACATGGGCTGGAACACAATCGCACCGTCCGGAAACGCTCTGTTCAAAGGGCTTCCTGACGACCCTTATTTTTACTATGTGCACAGTTATTACGCTACTGTGGGGGCTGACACAATCGCGACCACGGACTACATCCACCCTTACAGCGCGGCGCTTCACAAAGACAATTTCTACGCCGTTCAGTTTCACCCTGAAAAGAGCGGAGAGCTTGGAGAGATTGTCTTAAACAATTTCCTTTCACTGTAAATTTCTGAAAATGTTAGCAAAAAGAATTATACCATGCCTTGACATCAAAGACGGACAGACCGTGAAAGGTGTCAATTTTGTAAATATTCGCAATGTGGGCGACCCTGTGGAACTGGGGGCTGAATACAGCCGCCAGGGGGCGGACGAGCTTGTCTTTCTGGACATAACCGCTTCGCACGAAGGTCGCAAAACATTTGTTGACCTCGTGAAAAGAATCGCGGAGAACATCAGCATTCCGTTCACTGTCGGCGGAGGCATTCATGAACTGAAGGACGTGGACACATTGCTCGCGGCCGGAGCTGACAAGGTCTCCATCAATTCCGCCTCTATTAAAAATCCTGATCTGATAACTCAGGTCGCAAAGAATTTCGGAAGCCAAGTCTGCACCGTGGCAATCGACGCCAAGCTTGACGAAAGCGGAGAATGGACTTGCTACCTTAACGGCGGACGTGTGCCGACCGACAAGAAGCTCTTCTCTTGGGCAAAAGAGGCGCAGGAGCGCGGAGCGGGCGAAATACTATTCACCAGCATGAACCACGACGGAGTGAAGCAAGGCTTTGCTAACGACGCTCTGAAAGTGCTGTCCGAATCGCTTTCAATACCGGTCATCGCCTCCGGCGGCGCCGGCTCAATGGAACATTTTAAGGACGTGTTCGAGAACGGCAAGGCTGACGCGGCTTTGGCTGCGTCCATCTTCCATTTTCACGAAATTGCGATACCTGACTTAAAAAGGTATCTTGCAGACCAGAACATTCCAATGAGACTTAGATAATAGCTTATGCGACGTCTGATTAAAATACTTTTAGGATTGGTTGTTGCGGTTGTTTTAATCGCCGCAGCCTTTAACATATATGTCAGCGTCGCTTGCTCTATCGACGAGCCTAACATAGAAACACCTGCAATCTTCGGTCAGGAGGTGACGCAAGACAGCTGCATGAAAAGGCTGGGCCGCAACTGGCTCAGAAAAAACGACGACGGTTTGTACGACATCTACATAGAGGGCAACGCCTTGGAGCGCGGCGCGGCGTTCGGCAAGTTGAGCTCCGACCTCCTGCACGCGCAAGAGGCCTGTTTTGTCAATCAGCTGAAAACGCTCATACCGTCTGAGACGCAGCAAAACACATTGATCAAGCTCATACATTTCTTCAACAGAAACATAGCAGACTATGTTCCGGAAGAGAATCTGACGGAGATTTACGGCGTGTCGCTATCCTGCTCTCACGAGTTCAACTTCATAGGCAACCCCTTCTCAAGGCAGCTAAATTTTCATGCGGCCCACGATATTGGGCATGCGATGCAAGACTATATGCTGGTTGGCTGCACATCTTTCGCGGCATGGGACAGCGCCTGCGCGGACGGCAATCTTGTCATAGGCAGGAACTTTGACTTTTTCGTGGGCGAAGAGTTCGCAAAAAACAAGCTGGTCTCTTTCTTCAACCCGTCTGACGGATATAAATTCGCGATGGTCGGCTGGGCTGGAATGACCGGCGTGTTGTCCGGCATGAACGAGAAAGGGCTTACCGTGACAATCAATGCGGCAAAATCTTCCATGCCTACATCAACATCGATGCCAATCTCCTTGTTAGCAAGACAAATCTTGCAATACGCCTCGACAATACAGGAGGCTTATACGATTGCAAAAAAAGCGCAAACGTTTGTGTCTGAGTCCATTCTGATTGGCTCGGCTATCGAAAACAGAGCTGCCGTAATAGAGAAGTCCATTGAAAAGACCGTTCTGTTCGAATCTGGCTCAAACTCTTTGGTCTGCGCAAATCATTATCAAAGCGACGCATTTAAAGACGACGAGTACAATATCGAAAACATAAAAAACAGCGACAGCCCTTATCGTCAGAAAAGAGCGGAAGAGCTGATTGCCAGACTCACCCCTATCGACCTCAGCAAAGCTACGTCTATCTTGAGAGACACGAGAGGGTTGGGCGACAAAAACATAGGGCTGGGCAACGAAAAGGCTCTAAATCAGCTGATTGCGCACCACTCCGTTGTCTTTATGCCTAAAGACCTGAAAATGTGGGTTTCCACAGCCCCTTATCAGCTTGGCAAATTCATCTGCTACGACCTAAAGTCTGCATTCTCCAACACTCAGGACTGCAATGCTTTCAGAGCAGACTCTTTGGACGTGCAGGCCGACACCCTTTTGCACTCTGAGGCTTTTGAAGATTTCTTGAAATTCAGAACTGCAAAAAAAGAACTCACAAAAAAAATAGATAACGGCGAAGAGATTTCAGACGACAAAATTCACGAAATGACGGTTCTCAACCCTAATTTCTATCAGGCTTACGACTTGGCCGGCGACGCTTTTCAAGCTAAAGGCAATGCAGAGCAAGCTCGCAATAATTGGACGAAAGCCTTGTCGCTCGAAATCCCTAAAGCCGCAGAGAGAGAGGCAATCAAAAAGAAACTGGAAGATTAACATATACCGAAGCGACGCATTTTTTGCTCAATCGCCAAGTATAAAACATATTTAAACACGATGCAAAAGAACCCTGACATACAGTTCAAATCAGTTTCCGAAATCGAAGCGTTTCAGAACGAGCGGTTGCGGGAACAGATGCAATATTTGAAAAAAAATTCGCCATACTACAAAGAGATTTTCTCCAAAAACGGAATCTCTTTCGACGAAATCAGATGTATTGAAGACTTGCGCAGAATTCCTACTACAACAAAAAAGGAGCTGCAAGAGTTCAACGAGCAATTTTTCTGCGTCCCTAAGTCTGAACTTGTCGATATAGTCACCACATCCGGCACAACGGGCGACCCGGTCGTCGTCGGACTGACAAAAAACGACCTCGAAAGGCTTGCGTACAACGAATACCTCACATTCACGAATGCCGGACTGACAAAAGAGGACACCATCCAGTTGATGCTCACGCTCGACAAGCGCTTCATGGCCGGCATGGCTTATTACCTTGGGGCTGTTGAGCTTGGAGCCGGCGTGGTGCGCGTGGGGAACGGCATTCCGGAACTTCAGTGGGACACGATACACCGCCTGCAGCCAACCACTTGCATGGCTGTGCCGTCTTTCTTCCTGAAAATGATGGAATACGCAGAGGCTCACGGCATTGACTATCACAAATCGCCCCTGAAAAAGGCAATCTGCATAGGCGAAGCTCTCAGGAACAAAGACTATAGCCTGACTCCGCTCAACCAGCACATACACGAACGCTGGCCTGAACTGCAGCTCTTCATGACCTACGCTTCGACAGAGATGCAGACAGCATTTTCTGAATGCGCGGAAGGGTGCGGAGGACATTTGCAGCCAGAGCTTATCATCGTCGAGTTTCTCGATGAAAACGACAAGCCGGTGAGTGATGACGAGCCGGGCGAAGTGACAATCACGCACCTTGGCGTAGAAGGCATGCCTCTTGTCAGATTTAAGACGGGCGACATCTGCTACCATCACAAAGAACCTTGCAAGTGCGGACGCAACACCATGCGACTAAGTTCGGTTGTCGGGCGTAAGTCTCAAATGATAAAATATAAGGGCACTTCGCTATACCCACCTGCGCTATTTGACGTAATCAACAACATTGAAGGCGTTGAGAATTACATAATTGAAGCTTACACTAACGAAATCGGGACAGACGAGATTCTTGTCAGAGTAGGCTCCAGATGTGGCAGCGAGAAGTTTGAAAAGCAGATCAAGGACCTGTTCCGCGCCAAAGTGCGCGTGGCTCCGGCTATCTCGTTCGAATCGCCTGAGGAGATTCATAAAATACAGTTTCCTCAGACAAGCCGCAAACCTATCAAATTCATAGACCGACGGAAATGACGCAACAAAGAGAGTCCATATCGCTAAAAAAACTGCTGGAACTGGTGAAGCAAGAACTTCATCGGCCGGCATTTCATGGCTGCTGGATCTCTGCAGAGATAAGCGAGATAAGAGAAAACGCTAACGGTCACTGTTACCTTGAACTTGTTGAAAAAGACAATTCAGGAAAGATGATTGTGGCAAAAAGCAAAGCCGCTATCTGGAGCAGCACTTACTGCATACTAAAGCCGTATTTTGAGCAGACTGCGAAACAGAAACTGACCGTCGGCCTGAAGATTCTTGTCAACGTCTCGGTATCATTCCACGAACTTTACGGATTTAATCTCGTAATTCTGGACATAGACCCCACCTATACAATTGGCGACCTTGCGAAGAAGAGGGAGGAGACTATACGCAAAATTAAGGCAGACGGTGTGTTTGACATGAACAGAGACCTCGAGCTGCCACTGCTTACGCAACGCATAGCCGTGATTTCGTCGGCTACAGCTGCCGGCTACGGCGACTTCTCCGACCAAATCATGAACAACAGGAAAGGATACGTGTTTTACACAAAACTGTTTCCCGCCATAATGCAAGGAGACAACGCGCACAAGTCCATAATAGAAGCGTTAGACAAAATATGTCTTTACGAAGAGGCCTTTGACGCTGTGGCCATCATACGCGGCGGCGGCGCCACGACAGACATGCTCGCCTTTGACGACTACGAGCTTGCCTCTTGCGTCGCTCAGTTTCCGCTGCCTATAATCTCAGGAATAGGGCACGAACGCGACGAGTCGGTTGTTGACCTTGTGGCAAACACACGATGCAAAACCCCGACCGCAGTTGCCGCCTTCCTTATAGAGAGAGCCATGCACGCAGAAGAGACCTTAAACAGCGGGTCTGCAATGTTGACTGACATCGTCGCTCGCAGACTGACTAACGAGAAACGCCGCATGAACAATGTCGAATCGGCGCTGACCAGATCTGCAAAGCTGCACTTGAAACAGGAAGAGGCTTCCCTAATGCAAAAACAGACGAGGCTGGCACTTGGCGCCAAGTCTATGAAAGAGCACAAAAAACGCGAACTGGCAGACCTCACGTTCAAACTCGAAAACAATCTGCGCAAAAATTTCGAACGTCAAAAGCACAACTTAGAGCTGCTGGAAAGCCTTGTAAACATGGCTTCGCCTGAGTTTATGCTAAAGCGCGGCTATTCGCTGACGTTAATCAACGGAAAGGTTCTGAAATCTGCAAAAGAGATAAAAAAGGGCGACGAAATCACGACTCTCCTGATTGACGGCAATCTGACTTCTGAAATAAACAATATAAAACTTAAAAAATAGTAATGTATGACTAACAAATCTAAAAATTACAGCGAATCAATAAAAGAGCTTGAAGAGATTGTCAAATCTGTTGAAAACGAGTCTCTTGACCTCGACGAACTTTCAAAAAAGGTAAAACGTGCCACAGAGCTGATAAAGATATGCAAAGAGAAACTGTTCCAGACTGATGCTGAAATAGAGAAAATATTAGAATCTATCAAGGAAGACTGATAGCGAATTTTCAGCCACTGGGGTTTGAACAGAGCACAATTTTTGATAAAAAGCAACTAAATTTCGGCATTCTCCTTTTAGAGATGAATCAGAATTTAGAAGCTGTTTAATTTTAATTCAAAAATAATTTGAGAGATTAAAAAAATCTCAAATTTACAATTAAAATATTGATTATCAATTTGATATACGTATAATTTTTCATAACCGTAGAAGTTCGGTACAATAAAGAAAGGAATCATTTAGAAGTTGTTTAAATTTAATTAAAAACTAAATTGAGAGGTTGAAAAAACTCTCAAAATTACACTTAAAACATTAACTATCAGCTTGATAAATAGATATTTTTCATAACTTAAGGATATAAAAACAATAAAGAAACGAATCATTATCCATCAAATCTCACTGATAATCAGTGGCAAGTTATAGAAATTTTTTTAGATGTGCAAGTGCGAAAGTGCAAATACGAATAGCAAAACGCAATCTACATTCTTACAAAACCCGCCTAAAAAAAATGCAGCGCCGCAATCCGACGCTGCATCTGGCAAAACAAAGCTACGGCTATTTGACTTTAATCATCTCTATTGGTTGTTTCTCCAACTCATCTAACGGATGGGACTGATATTTCACTTTTGCAAAATTTATATTTGACAAGTCAATACATCTTATCGTGTTGTTATGGAACGTTTTATAATAAACCTTTCTGTTTGTCAAATCTATAACAGAGGTCCATTGGGTCGAGCTTGGCAAATCAGGCGCCTTGCCAACCTTATGTTCCGTTCCGATAGGAATATCGAAATTATTAAGGATATGGAAACACTGCATCACGGTCTTTTCCGCCGTAGCCTGCAAAGGTGCTGTCGCCTTATAAAAGGCGGCGCGCACAAAGCGAGAAGGCGGAGTCGCGTCACCAGGCAAACCAAGGAATCCGCTGTTGCCCCCAATCGGGGAAACCCGAAACTCACCCATCATCTTGTCCGGAGCGTCGCCAGAAAACAGATTCACATAATTGTTCAAGTTAGTAAGATGCCAGTCGAAACTTGGAGCATTGGTTATTACGCCCACAGCATTTTCATACACCAGCGGGACACCATCTTCAAACTCAAGCACAACCTGCTTGCCTGAGGCGTCTGCTATTCGCCAATGAACCACCGCAAGCGCGTCCAGACCTGCCACTCTGACCTTCTCCAATCCATCCACAACCTCATCTACCGAAGAAAATTGTGTCAGCATCCACTGCACAAGCTGCAAATCGCCAACAGTGTAATACTCGTCAATCTCGTCAAAAGGCTTGTAACTGCCATAGTTCGGGAAAAAGAACAATCCTGCCGAAAGGCCTTTTTCATTTATCCCCTCCGCAATAAACTCCTTCTGGACTACCGACAGGCCCACCACCCCGTATTTCGCCTTGTACTTCATACCTTCAGCATTAACTGGCGTGAAAGAGGAGAGCTGCTCGCCCCGCGGAATTATGACATATTCGCTCCGCAGACTCATTTTCGAGTCCTCTATCGTTCTGCCCTGAATATAACTTCCGTCTTCAGCGCTCAGCGAGATTCCTGTGCAGGCGAAAACCTCAACGCCCCACACACAAACGGCCATCAATGTAATTAAAACACGTCTCATAAAATCACTCTTAAATTTAATACTAAAAATAACACTCGGCATATCCGACTGACATAAAAACAACAGTTCCGCTATTTTGTTTCATGCAACCTAAAAAAAGCCTCTTTTTTCAAAATCATAGAGCGAAAACAACTTCCGAAAGACTTTTTTTTCATGTTATTTTATTTTTTTACTTTTTTTTGAGCATCGTCTGAGAATTGTTTACTATCTTTACGATAATATATTGCCGTAATGTTTTTCTTCCTTATGGCAAACGATGAGGCTCGGAGCCTGGCTGATGACAATTTGACGATTCGCAGATAATAGCTCAAGCCTGCAAAAGCGGTTTTTTGTCGATGAAAAGGCACTTTTTCATAAAACCGCACCGGAAAGAAAGTAAAAAAAATTATATAATGACAAACAGATGGGTATATACTCCTCTGAACGAAGAGCAGAAAGCTCAAAAGGACAATCTCGTGAAAGATTTGGGCATCAGCCCCATTTTGTGCGAGCTGCTCGTTCAACGCGGAGTAAGAAATTTTGACGAGGCGAAACGCTTCTTCAGACCCCAGCTAGAAGACCTGCACGACCCTTTTCTGATGAATGACATGCAGACGGCAGTGGACCGGCTGAATGCGGCAATGGGACGGAAGGAGAAGATTCTGGTTTACGGGGACTACGACGTGGACGGCATCACCGCCGTCGCGCTGGTGTACAAATTTATTAGGCAGTTTTATTCCAACGTCGACTTCTACATTCCGGACAGATACACGGAAGGTTACGGCGTGTCCTACAAAGGCATCGACTATGCGGCCGAGCACAACTTCAAGCTTGTCATTGCTCTGGACTGCGGAATCAAGGCTGTTGAAAAGGTAGCTTACGCGCTCGAAAAGGGCGTGGAGTTCATCATTTGCGACCACCACACTCCGGACGAAAAGCTGCCGCAGGCAGTGGCTGTGCTCGACTCGAAAAGGCTCGACTCCACATACCCGGACCCTAACCTGTCCGGATGCGGCGTCGGATTCAAGCTAATGCACGCCTTCTCCATCAGCAACGGCATCGGGTTCGACAAGCTGAAGCCTTTTCTCGACCTGCTTGCCGTAAGCATTGCGTCCGACATTGTTCCGATTAACGGCGAAAACAGGATCCTTGCCTTTTACGGGCTGAAGCAGCTAAACGCAAGTCCGAGTCTTGGGCTGAAAAGCATCATCGATGTGTGCGGACTGACCGACAAGGAGATTACCGTGAGCGACATCGTGTTCAAAATCGGGCCAAGGCTGAACGCCTCCGGCAGGATTCAGAACGCAAGAGAGGCTGTTGAACTGCTGATAACGAACGACTTGACTTTTGCCAAGGAGAAAAGCAACTGCATAAATCAGTACAACCAGACTCGCAAGGATCTGGACAAAGACATAACAAAGGAGGCTTACGAAGAGCTGGAAAGGATGAAAAATCTAGGCGACTGCAAATCGATAGTCGTCTATAACGAGAACTGGCACAAAGGCGTGATAGGCATCGTGGCGTCAAGGCTCACCGAGGTTTACTACAAGCCTACGATTGTGCTGACGCACTCCAACGGACTCGCCACAGGCTCCGGGCGCTCGGTGCAGGGATTCGACATATACAAAGCCATTGACTCTTGCAAAGACTTGCTCGAAAACTTTGGCGGACACATGTACGCGGTCGGCCTTTCCATGAAGGAGGAGAACGTGCCTGAATTTCAGAAACGTTTTGAAGAGTATGTGGCAGAAAACATCCTGCCGGAACAGACTATGCCGCAGATCGAGATTGACGCATTCATAAACTTCGACGAGATAACGCCAAAGTTCTTCAGGCTGCTGAAACAGTTCAACCCGTTCGGGCCTGAAAACATGAAGCCGGTCTTTGTTACAAAACGCGTCTTTGACTACGGCACAAGCCGTGTTGTCGGGAAAGACCAAGAGCATCTTAAACTGGAGCTGATAGACTCGCAGTCAGAGTGCATAATGAACGGTATCGCGTTCGGACGCTCCGAGTTCAACGACTACATAAAGGCGCTCAATCCGGTGGACATCTGTTACACCATTGAAGAAAACACCTTCAACGGCAGCACTAATGTCCAGCTCATGGTCAAAGACATCAAGAATAATTGACCGACCGTTTCCGGCGGCTTATTCTGACTACTTATTTTAGCACTTTTTTTAAAGTTTCATAATTTTTTCAATTTTACCAGTCGGCGCTTTTGTTTGTGAAAATAGAAGCGCCTTTGTATTTTTTTCACAAAAAAGCCAGACTATATATCGCCAAATAAAATATATTCATTATATTTGCATCAATGTTAAATTAACGTTTAAATTAATTAAGAAAAAAAATGAAAGCAAAATTATCTTTCAGCGTCTTGGCTGTGTTGTGCGCATTTGGTTCTGCAATGTTCTCTTCTTGCAGCGACGACGATGACGACAAGGAAAAACCAGAACCACCAAAAATTGACACAATTGCTCCATCTTTCTCTGCAATTGTCAACGGAGCAGATTTGGACACTGCGTCAGTTATCAAGTTCAACAAAGCAACAATGTCTGACGCTTCTGACTCTTTAGTCTCTCTAAAACTTGTTTTGACTAAAGGAAATGTCGCAAGCTTTGAATCTGTGTCCATCTCAAAGAGCAACAAATTCGAAAAGACAAACGTGTGCGACACTGACAATATGATTTGGAAAGATGTTGCCGTGAATGGAGCTGACAGCGTATCAGAAATGTCTTTGACTTTCGTTGGCGTGAACGCAGAGTACACAATTTCGCTGACAGACTCAGAAGGTGAAACAACTACTGCAAAATTCACTTTGGAAGGTTCAGACAAAAAAGACTACGATTCGTCGTCTCGCAGATATATGTCTAGCACTCAGAGAATTTCTTTGAAGGGTGGAGATGCTGCAAACTTCCTTGGTTTATCTTACATTCCAGAAACGCCCATGGCTAAAGCTCATTTGGAAAATTCTGGCGAGCTAGACAAGATTGAAGAAGAAAGCTTCTATGAACATTTGACAGATTTAAAGTCAAATTGGGAAGCTTCAGATGATTTCTTTCAACCAAGCGAAACTGACGCTTATTTTGAAATGAGCGACAACAACTTGAAGAGTGTTTCTTATTTCGTTTATAAGTTCAACGAAGAGTTTTACTTGATAAAACTTTTAAGTGCAGACGCAGAGTCAGCTGTAATCGAATACAACTATTGACATTTAGTAATGTAACATAATAAAATAATCTGTTGAGTCAGGATGAGCCGTGAGGTTCGTCCTGATTTTTTTACGGAAAGCCGCTATGCGCTTTAACTTTGAGCCATCCTTTTCGCACGGCATACATTAAGATTTAAAAAAAAATAAATAAAACATTTGCAAACAAAACAACAAAGCACTAATTTCGCGCTCGAAAAAAAAAATTAATCACCAAAATAAAATTTTATGAATCTAAAAAAGTTTGTCCCCTTTGCAATAGGGATTGTCGGAATTATTTTAACTAGTTCCTGTAAAAAAGATGAAGATGCAAAAAGCAGAGAAGAAAGTCTTGAGGATTTTGTAGAATCACTGCAAGTTCCGCCACAGCCTGAAATCCCCGCAGTTAACACGGACTCTTTCTTCACAGAAAAAACTCCGAATGAAATTTGTTCCTACAGAGAGTACAATGCAGGCACATCTTTCGACGAAAGTTTTGTTCTTGACCCGACCATCGATGTGATTTACCCCGGAGCCCTTATAGACGGAGCAACCTTAACAAACGGCAGTTACGCCCCGTTAAACATAGCTCGCGGTCCTATCACCATTTACACCCAATTCATGAACAAAGAAGAGGATTTGTTTAAAACTATAGAAAATCCAAACGGAGCTACGGTTGCCCAAGCTATCAAAGAGCTTTTATACGACGACAATATCAACGGAGCCACAGAAGCCCGTGTGAATTTTGAAGTTAAAGAAATTGTTGACAAAGACCAATTGGACCTTGAACTAGGAGTGTCGGTAAACATGAAAAAAGCTGATTTTACAGAAAAGTTTAATTTCAACGATAGCAGCAGCACTCGCAACTTCCTAATCAAGTACATACAACCAATGTATCACATCTCTATCGTGCCACCAACAAGGCCTAGCGACCTATTTGCTAAAGACATAACCAAAGAAGATCTTGAAAAAGCCGTGAAAGGGAATTCCATGCCCTGTTACATAGGCAATGTCACATACGGCAGAGCTGTGTACGCCCTCATGCAAACAGAAGAAAAGAGTTCTAAAATAGCGAATGAACTGAAAGCCTCATTCGATGCTTTCATTGACGGAAAAACAGACACTAAAATTGAAACATTCAAGAACAGTTCTTCTTACACGTTTTCAGGAACAATCATTGGAGGGAATGCCAACATGGCTGCAAAAGGAATTAAAAGCATTGACGACATCCTTGAGTACATCACATCTGATGCCAATTTCAGCAAAGAGAACCCAGCCGGAATGCTCTCTTACAAACTGAACAAGATTTCGGACAACTCCACTTACACCATAAAGAAAGCCGCAAACTACACAATTAAAAACTGTGAAACTTTTAACGGCAGCATACGCCTTGAAGCCATTGAATCTCTATCAAGCGAACATGACGGAGGTGATGATTTAGAACCATACGGAGACATAAAGATTCATTTAAACGGCACGACTTACACAATATTCACATTGCTTAACGCCTCGAATTTCAATATCATAAACGGCAAAAAAGATTCCATCTCAGGCTCCGGCAACAATGCATCTATTGGAGGCGTAGCTTGCACAACAGGCGACGGACCAGAACTCAACTTAGAGAATGTGCAGGACTTTTACATTGGTATCAATTTCACAGAAAAAGACAATGGAAATAATCCGGACGACCCATTTTTCACCTTTTCTGGCACTAAATACGGAGAAGAAGGCAACGTATTAGTTGGTTATACAAGTTCAATCAGTTCTATTACTAACCACAGAATACAAGAATCACTTGACAGACTAAAAAGAGGAGCTTCGCACGAAGAACGTTTTTTCGTCGACATTTACAGAGTTTACAACAAAAAGAGTAGAGGCAGATTAGATTTCTATGACAATCCAGAAACGCTAAGGTTGCACTTTGTCATAAACTTGAATTAAGTCCTGCGCAATAATGGCAAACGTCATTTATTACGCAACAATAAAACAGCCCGTCTCTGAAATACTCAAAGACGGGCATTTATTTCTTCACAAACTCAATCAACCTTTACAGCTCATTCTCCTTCAGTCGCTCTGCATTCTCTGCAACTATCAACTTATCAATAATCTCCTGAATATCTCCGCCCACGATAGCCTGCAAGTTATAAAGCGTCAGGTTGATTCTGTGGTCAGTCACACGTCCTTGCGGATAGTTGTAGGTGCGAATCTTTGCAGAACGGTCGCCGGTCGAGACCATAGTTTTTCTCTTCGAGGATATTTCGTCGAGATACTTCTGATACTCCATATTGTAGATACGCGTGCGCAGTTCGACCATCGCCTTCGCCTTGTTCTTCAGCTGCGACTTTTCGTCCTGGCACTGCACCGTTATACCAGTAGGGATATGCACAAGTCTGATAGCCGAGTACGTTGTGTTCACCGACTGTCCGCCATGCCCTGACGCGCAAAATATATCAGTACGAATATCGCTCTCCTTCAGGTCAATATCAAACTCGTCAGCCTCCGGCAGCACAGCCACAGTTGCCGCGGACGTATGCACACGCCCTTGCGTCTCTGTCGCCGGCACACGCTGCACACGATGCACGCCCGACTCA
Source organism: uncultured Bacteroidales bacterium (assembly GCA_937915765.1). Taxonomy (GTDB): domain Bacteria; phylum Bacteroidota; class Bacteroidia; order Bacteroidales; family Paludibacteraceae; genus RGIG9379. The sequence continues at coordinate 21,548 of CALGHE010000130.1, forward strand.
TACTTCAGAGTTCCGTAAACGCCCTCGCCAGAGACCGTAAAGATGATTTCCTTGTAACCGCCGGACGTACCTTCGTTAAAGCTCGTGACCTCGATTCTCCACCCTTTGCTTTCGCAATATTTAGTGTACATACGGAACAAGTCGCCCGCAAAAATCGCCGCCTCGTCGCCTCCAGTTCCGCCCCTGATCTCCACAATCGCATTCTTTCCGTCCTCAGGGTCTGCAGGGATAAGGAGCAGTTTAATCTCCTCCTCCATGCACGGGATTTTAGGCTCCAGCTCCTCCAGCTCCATCTTGGCCATCTCGCGCATTTCAGGGTCGCCCTCTTCCGCAAGAATTTCCTTGGCCTCCTTGATATGAGCAAGCGCTGTCGCGTATTCCTTACGCGCCTTCATGATAAGCTCAAGGTCTCTGTACTCCTTGTTCAGCTTAACAAAGCGCTTCATGTCTGCAATAACCTCCGGGTCCGTTATCAGAGTGGAAATCTCCTCAAACTTATGTTCCAGCCCGTCCAACCTTTCCAATAAAGAAGAATCTGCCATATTCTATTTTCTAATTCTAAAAGCGCAAAGATAAGAAATATCACCTGCCTACGCAATAGTTACACAAATTGAGCGCGGCTCTTTCTCAAACTTCTGCATTGCTTACGTTCTGCCACGAAGGCTGCAAAGCGCTGAAAGAGGTCTGTGAAAAACTATCTGAAAACTCTTTTGAGGCATTACGACTCAAGAGAAAGTTTAAGGCAACATCTACATGAAACACTTCACCTTATGCCCCATCGCTTCAAGATAATCTGCGCATTTTTTACGGAAATCGCCCTGAACAAGAATCTCGCCGCCCCTTGCCGAGCCGCCTGTTCCGCAAGCCTTCTTCAAATCTGCCGCCAACTGTTTCAGTTCTTCGTCAGACCCTTCAAACCCGTAGATAATAGTAGCCTGCTTGCCGCAACGCCCCTTTTTATCGAGTTTAATTTCAAAGTTCTGCTTCTTGAAATCCGTTTCCGGCTCAGATTCCGACACATAATCGGCCGGAAGAAGTTCTGAGAGTTTATCTTTCCAATCCATAAATCACATTTCTTTAAATTCACAAAAAAAACGTCCGAAAACATCAAAATGAATGTCTCCGCTCAAATAAATCCTTTTTTTAATTTGTGCAAAAATATAAAAAAATTATCTTTGTGCGATTGCAAAACAGTGAAGCTATTCAAAATTACACAAAATGAAAATTATAGCGATAGGCTGGAACTATGCCAAACATAACGAGGAACTTAGTCAGATAAGAGGAAACGGAGCCGAGCCGGTCATCTTCATGAAGCCGGACACAGCGCTTTTGCGCGAGAACAAGCCGTTCTTTCTCCCAAGTTTTTCGGACGAGATTCACTACGAGACGGAGATTGTGGTGCGCATCTGCAAGATGGGGAAAAACATCTCTAAGAAATTCGCACCTCGATATTACGACGCTGTTGCTCTGGGCATAGACTTCACCGCACGCGACTTGCAGCGCAAGTTCAAGGAGCAAGGCTCGCCTTGGGAACTGTGCAAGGGGTTTGACAATTCAGCCCCGGTAAGCGAGTTCGTGCCGAAAGAGCAGTTTGCAGACATCAACAACCTTCAGTTCCGTCTTGACCTGAACAAGGAGACTGTCCAGCAAGGCAACACAAAGGATATGATTTTCAAGATTGACGAGATTGTTGAATATGCAAGCAAATTCTTCACGCTAAAAGTTGGCGATCTAATCTTTACCGGAACCCCGGCCGGGGTCGGAAAGGTCTCTGTAGGCGACCGGCTTGAAGGTTACATAGAGGACAGAAAACTTATCGACTTTGAAATTGCGTAATTTAAAGTTACGCGAGAAATTTCAGAGTCGGCTCAAACAATTTAGCATTTAAAGATTTATGAGAAACATACTTTTATTGATATTGACACTTTTTGCATCCGCTCAACTGACGGCCGGCGTAAGGGAGTACGCCAACAAATCTGTCTTGTCCGAAGGCAAATGGGTAAAAGTTAAGGTTTCGCAAACCGGCGTGCATCAGCTCACCTACAGCGACCTCAAGGCCATGGGGTTTGACGACCCTTCCAAAGTCCGGGTTTTCGGATATGGAGGCGAAATGCTCAGCGAGAACCTTTACAGCGATTACATCGACGACCTTCCGGAGGTGCCGCTTTACCAAGGGAGCGACTTTTTCCTGTTCTACGCAAAAGGCTCCATAAAGTGGAAATACTCAGCAAGCAGCAGGCCTCGTTTCACTTTTGAGGAGAATCCTTATTCTGACGACGGGTATTACTTCATCACGTCCGCAAAGTCGGCAGGCAAAAGAATTGCAGCTGAACAGGTTTACACGGACGCTAACACCGAGGTCTCAACGTACACAGACTATAAAATGATCAAAAAAGACGAAATCAACATAGCTCACGGAGGCCGAAATCTTTATGGAGACATGATTACCGCGAACAACTCACGGTCTTACAGTTTCTCATTCCCTAATTTCACAGAGGGAACAACCGCCGACGTGGTTGCTACTGTGGTCTCCACGGCAGAGACAAAGTCCTCTTTCACTTTGTCTTCCGGCGGAATAAGCGACTCTAAAAACTTATCTGCCATAAGCGGATACACAAAAGGTGTTGGAAGTGTGCTTTCTGTCAACATTGACGCTTCGAGCCGCATAAACGCATCGCTTAAATACAGCTCGTCATTAGCCACCGCAAAAGGGTACGTTGACCACATTGTCGCAAATATGACGTGCGACATAAAAATGTTTGGCAGCTCGCTCTCCTTCCGCAACACAGAATGTGTCGGCTATACGAACATGACAAAGTTCACTGTTAAAAGCTCCGGACAGAACACAATAGTGTGGAATGTGACAAACGCGCTTGATGTAAGGCAGATGCAAACGACTCTGTCTGGCGACGAACTATCTTTTGTTGCCCCTACAGAAACGTTACAGGAGTTTGTGGCGATAAATCCGTCAGGAACGTTTCCAAAGCCTGATTTCGTGTCTGACGTGAAGAATCAGAACCTCCACGGTTTTGACGGCGCGGACCTTGTCATCGTGACAAACAAAGCTTTCGAAAGTCAGGCCTATCAGATTGCGAGCCTGCACGAAGACTTTGACAACATGACAACATTGGTGGTAACTCCTGACGTCATCTATAACGAATTTTCTTCCGGCACGCCCGACGCCACCGCTATAAGGGCATTTATGAAGATGCTTTTTGACAGAAGTTTAGAATCTGACGGCTCTTTCATTAAGCCCAAGTATCTTCTTCTTTTTGGCGACGGCTCCTACGATAACAAAGGGGTGCTCGCAACAAAAAATTCACCCGCAAGGAACTTCGTTCTGACATACCAAGAAACAAACTCTTTGGACGAGACTAAAGCGATTTGCATGGATGACTACTACAGCCATCTGGAGGACTGCTCCACTTATGTGTCAAATTCTGCCGTAAGCAACATCGGGGTCGGACGACTTCCTGTATCTAACGCAACTGAGGCAGACAACATGGTGGCTAAGATAGAGAACTTTATGAAAGACACGAACAAAGGCGATTGGAAAAACAAAGTCTGCTTCGTGATAGACGACAACGAAGGGTCGCCTTCAAGCTACCACATATTCCTGAATGCGGCGGAACAATTGTCAAAGACAATCTACGATACAGACAACAGTTACGAAATAAAAAAACTCTATTACGATGCCTACACAAGAGTGGTGGGTTCTAATGGGGCCAGATACCCGGAAATTTCAAGGCTAATGGCCGAACAGATAGACAACGGTGTAGCGTTGCTAAACTACATCGGACACAGCAACACTACGGGCTGGTCTGCAGAACGGACAATGTCTCAAAACGAGATGTCCGGCCTGTTCAACAAAATACAAGGCGTATGGGTCTCTTCCAGCTGCGAATTTTCTCGTTTCGACGCGCCTACCGAATCTGGAGGCGAAACCTTGATTCTGAACCCTTACGGCGGAGGCATTGGCGTTGTGAGCAGCACGAGAACTGCCTATGCTAACGAAAACAACACTCTGAACAATCATTTCGTCAATGCCTTCCTCGTAAAGGAAAACAGGATTGGCGACTTTCTTAAAGAGGCCAAAAACGCCATGGGCTATGACTCCAACAAACGCTGCTTCTCGCTTCTTGGCGACCCTGCCCTGTCTCTTATGAGGCCGGACTACTCCGTCAGTGTCTCCTCCATAAAAACCAGAGGCAACATTTCTAACGAGTACAAAGAGTCTGACACGCTGAAAGCTTTATCCAGAGTTCTTATAAGCGGCTCTGTCAACGACAGTCAGAAAACATTGCCAGCGACTTTTCCGGAAGCATGAATGTTGTGATATACGACAAAAAGCAGGTCTTGTCAACTAAGGGCAACCTAGATTTGTCCAGCGACAAATATGTCACAACATACACAGACTACCCTAACAAATTGTTCTCAGGCGTTGTTGAGATTATTGACGGCAAATTCAGCTTTGACTTCATCGTGCCTAAAGACATAAACTATCAATACGGCGCCGGACGCATGGTATTCTACGCGATAGACAATGTTAACGGCTACGAAGCAAAGGGCTTCTCGGAAGATTTCGTGATTGGAGGCAGCAACGACAACGCCAACTGGGAGAATGAAGGTCCGAACGTGAATGTGTTTGTCAACTCTGACTTCTTTAAAGATGGCAGCAAAGTGAACGAATCGCCTCTCTTCTTTGCGGAGATTAGCGACGAGAACGGCATCAACTCTTCCGGCTGCGGCATCGGTCACGACATTACGCTGACAACCCAAGACGGCAACACTATCGTGCTTAATTCCGATTTCGTTTACGACATGGGAAGCTGCACATCCGGCAGCGTGTCTTACAAATTCAAAGACCTCGCCGAAGGAAAGTACACTCTGACATTCAAAGTTTGGGATTTGCTGAACAACTCAACTACCAAGACTCTGAACTTCACTGTCGTCAAAGGGCTGCCTATCAACATAGGCGAAATTTCAGCGTCTCCGAACCCGGCCAAGGAGTCTGTAAAATTCACCATCAAATATGACCGCCCGGACGAACTGACGTTCTACAAAGTCAGAATATACGATCTGAACGGACGTATGCTGAAAGAACTGGAAGGAAAAGACAAGGTCGAAAACGCATCGATGACTCTTGACTGGGATTTGACAGACAGCAACGGAAGACGCGTTGACGCCGGCGTTTATGTTTATCGCATGATGATGAAAACTGAGTCGAGCGATTTTTCTGGCAAATCCGAAAAAATTATGGTGCTGCCACAATAAATATGTAACAATAAAGTTATATATTTGTGGCATTATAAAACATAAAAAAAAGATAACAAGCTAAGTTCATATATAAAATGAAGAAAAAACTTAATGCGCTTTTGCTGTTTGCAATGTTTTTTTGCGGCAGTGCTATGGCTGGAGAGAAAGATGACATGTTCAATCCGCTTCAAACTGCGGTTCCGTCGCTATCTATTGCGCCGGATGCCCGAGGCGGAGCCTTGGGAGATGTTGGTGCGGCTACTTCCGCAGATGTCAACTCTCAGTATTGGAACCCTGCAAAGTATGCGGCAATGGACGGACGCGGAGGCGTTTCAATCTCTTATACTCCTTGGCTGCGCAAGATCGTGAACGACATAGATTTGATTTATCTTGCAGGTTACTATAAACTTGACGAGGTTTCTGCTCTCAGTGCTTCTTTCAGATATTTCTCTTACGGAGAAATCAACTTGACAGAACTCGACAACATGGGAGAACCAAGTTCCATAGGCACTGCAAAGCCTTACGAATTCGCCATTGACCTTGGCTATTCTCGTGCTTTGTCTGAACGTTGGACCGCTGCTGTCGCTTTGCGCTTTATCTTGTCTGATATCACTAACGGCATGGACGATGAAGACGGGACTTACACTTCTGGCAAGGCTGTCGGAGCCGACGTTGCTGCGTACTATAAAGCTCCTATCTCTTTAGGAGAAAAGCGTACGGCTAACGCCTCTTTCGGTTTCAACATCTCCAATATCGGTTCTAAGATTTCTTATGACGACGGAGAGACTTCTCAGTTCATCCCTACTAACTTAAGAGTCGGTGGTGCTTTTGAATATCCTTTCGACGAATACAACTCTGTGACTGTCGCTTTGGACTTGAACAAGCTGCTGATTCCGTCAACTCCGGTGAGAACAGCCGAAATGTCTGACGAAGAGTACGCTGAAGAGCTTCAGGAATACCGCGACATGTCTTCTGTCTCTGGTATCTTCAAGTCATTCGGAGACGCTCCCGGCGGATTTGAAGAAGAGATGAAGGAGATTATGTGGTCTGTGGGGCTTGAATACTCTTACAACAAGCAGTTCATGGTGCGCGGCGGTTATTTCCACGAATCTGAGTCTAAAGGTAACAGAAAGTATTTCTCTCTTGGTGCCGGATTCAAACTAAGCGTGTTTGAACTTAATGCGGCTTACTTGATTTCTACAGCTCAGTCAAACCCGCTCGACCAGACTCTAAGATTCTCGCTTGGCTTCAACCTTGAAGGCATGAAGAAGCTGGTCGAAAACTAATATGTGATTTTTTTAAGGCAACTTCTATAAGATAGGTCGAGATGATTTGAAGCTGAATTTATAATTTCAAAACAAAAAGTCGTAATTTATAGAAACTGTCTAAACATACAAGGGAATCCGAAAAGATTCCCTTTTTTTCAATTATATTTATTATGAAGATTCGAGTAGGACAAGGTTTTGACGTTCATCAGTTTGCAGAAGGCCGTGACTTATGGCTTGGAGGCATCAAAATTCCGCACGACAGAGGGCTGCTCGGCCACTCCGACGCGGACGTGCTAATTCACGCTATTTGCGACGCGCTTCTGGGCGCGGCTAATTTAAGAGACATCGGCACGCACTTCCCTGACAACGACAACAACTTCAAAAACATAGACAGCAAAATATTGCTCAAAAAGACAAACGAGCTTCTTGCTCAGAAAGGTTTCAGAATAGGTAACATAGACTCCATCGTGTGCGCGCAGGAGCCAAAGCTGAAGCCTCACATCGACGCTATGCAAGCTTGCCTTGCCGATGTATTGGAGATTGATGTCGAAGACATTTCTGTCAAAGCTACCACAACCGAGAAACTCGGTTTCGTCGGACGCAAGGAGGGCATTGCCGCATACGCCACAGTTCTCATTGAAAAGGTTTAAATTACGTGCGAGTTTATCGCCCTTTAATTTGCTTTTGATAAATAATTTGTATTTCTTTGTCTTTTGTTGACTTTGTTAATTTTTTAGACAATTAAATGAACCCGATTGAGATTCTTGAAAAATATTACAATCCTAAAAGCGAGGCTTATAAAATCTTGCTGCACCACTCTCACGACGTCGCATACAAAGCTTTGATGCTTGCAAAAAACAGGCTGGATTTGAATCCTGACCTGCGTTTCATCGAAGAGGCCGCGATGTTGCACGACATAGGCATTTGCAAAACTTTCGCTCCTGACATCTTTTGTGACGGAGACAACGCGTATCTGTGCCACGGATTCCTTGGAAGCGAAATAATGATGAAGGAGGGCTACCCTCTGCATGCAATGGTGTGCGAACGCCACACTGGCACCGGGCTGTCTCTTGAATACATCATAGAGAACGACTTGCCGCTGCCACGCAGAAATATGCTTCCTATATCTATAGAAGAGCAAATTGTATGTTTCGCGGACAATTTCTTCTCCAAAACCCACTTAGGCGAAGAGAGAAGCATAAAAAAGGCCAGACTGAAACTGGAAAAGTACGGCTACGAAACCGTGCAGAGATTCGACAAATGGTGCAAAATGTTTATAGATTAAACTTACGTTATGAGCAGAATAAAATCAGAAAATTACTTTCATGCAGAACCTGAAAAGTTAAACTGCGCCCAGTCTATTCTAAAGGGATTTCAGAAAGAGTTCGGCATAGACGACTCCACGATAGTTCAATTCAGGGCTTGGGGCGGCGGACGTGTCGAAGGCGGAACTTGCGGTGCCCTGTTTGCGGCAAATTACCTCTTAGAAAAGCGTGGGCTGCCTAAGATCAACGCTGAATTTACACAGCGCGCGGGAGCAGAACGCTGCATCGACATAAAGAAAGAGAATAAAACGCCATGCGTTACTTGCGTGAAAATCGCAGACGAAATCATCGAACGCATCATTTCAGAAAGCAAATAACATTTCTGCATAAGAAAAGTCGGAACTGAAAGCGCTTTTTAAGGCAACTCTTCTGTTCCGACTTCATTTTTTTATCCTTTAGAATTAATCTTCCACGTCACTCTTTTTCGCCGTCATTTTACTCACCACAAATATAGTAAGACAAGACAACGGGAACGCAAACATAATCGGATCCACGAATCTCAGCATGCTATCTGTCACCAACGTGTCCGTTCCGAACAAAGAACGGCAGAGACCCAAAACCGCAGACTCTTTGACATGAATAAACAGCACCAGCAAAATAGTGACTATCAAGCCAACCCACATACTTGCATAAGCACCCTGCTTCGTAGCGCCCTTCCAATACAAAGCGCAGAAATAAGACGGCAGGAATGCAGACGCGCATATACCCATAAACAACGATGTCGAAATAGCTATAATCGGCGAATCGCTCGACTCTCCTATCACAAAACATATAACAAAGCTTATCAAGATAGATATAAGCACCGCGACACGTATCATCAAAGTTGTCTTCGACATCTTTTTCTCGTCTTGCTTTATCACCACACCGTAAATATCCGCGCCTGCAGCAGCTGCCATTGTATGGAACTGAGCCGAAAGCGTTGACAAGCTTGCGCTCAATATGCAAAGCATAAAAATAACTACAAACCACTTAGGCATCACCTGCCCTATAAAGAACGGGATAATCTTGTCTGAAGCCTCAACCATATCAAGGGAAATCTTGCCTTCTGTCTGCCAAAAATACAAGTTAGACAAAGCTCCCACATGATAAATAACGCCCACAGTCACCACCAAGAACACACATCCAATGACAACGCCCTGATTAAGTTTCTTTGTGCTGTTGACAGTCATGAAACGCACCACCAGCTGAGGCTGAGCCAGGCAGCCTATGCCCACCCCCATAATGAGAGAAGTCACCAAAGTGTACCACTGCTGCGACCCGAACCGCGGCATCGCAGTCCAGCCCTGATGCCCTATAGCAGCCAGTTTCTCCGGCACCTTGTCGGCCATCCCCTCCAAAGCCCTGTTAGCCTCAGAGAATCCCATGCCAAGCGAGCTGTAAACACCCACAACAAGTATGGCCATGCACACGAACATGATCACAGCCTGCAGCGCGTCAGTGTACATAACGCCCTTCATTCCGCCCGCAATCACGTAAGACGCCACAAAGACCGTAAACACAAGCAGAGCAAGCTCGAAATTTATGCCGAACACCTCCTGCATACAGAACACTCCGCCCCTCAGTACAGCGGCTGCATAAAGCGGCATAAACAAAAATATAACCGCCGCCACAAACACCTGTATTTTGCTAGAGCCGTAATAAGCCCCCAGGAACTGCGCAAAAGAGGCCGCATGAAGCTTTGCTCCTATCCTGCGGGTCGGACGGCCAAACACAATAAAGGCAATCACCACACCGACGAACATATTAAGGAACATCAGCCACTGAATACCCATGCCAAAAGCCGCCGCAACACCGCCAAAGCCAACAATGGCCGATGCCGAGATGAACGTAGCCCCGTACGAAAGAGACATCACAATAGGGTTCATGTCTCCGCCTCCAATCAAGAAATCCTTTGAACTTTTGGTCTTTTTATATCCCAAATAACCCAAAAATGCGATGGCCAGAAAATAGACCATCACAATTAAATACATAAAGAAATTGCCTTCCATTTTTCACTTCTTGTAATAACCTGCAAGCCGAAAATCTTGCAAAAACAATCTTACTTTTCGTCTCTCTCGTCGTCTTTATTCCAATACTTTACGCCAAACCACACAGACCAGGCCACACAGATTAAAGACAAAAGATAAACACCCCAAATTAACGGGTCCGAAATCCCAAACATACACTTATACTTTACAAATTAATCAACTGGCTTTCCAAAACAAAATTCAGATTGTTCTTGCGAATAACATCATAGGCCGCGTTCAGATTGCTTGTGCGCAGCACCAGAATAGCCTTTTTGTCTATCGAAAAGCAATACATATACTCTATACTTATTCCGGCTTTCGTGAAAAGCTCAACCGTCTCCGAAAACTTGCTGATGCAAGAGTCTATTGAAATTGCGATAACCTCATTGACATTTGCCGACACGTTATGGCTCTTCAGTATCTGGAAAGCCTTCTGCTGGTCTGTCGTTATAAGCCTCAGGATGCCATAATCCGACGTGTCCGCCACTGTGGCTGCCACAACCCTAATTTTTGCCTCGCTCAAGAACGACAAAACCTCGTTCAGCCGTCCAAACTTATTTTCAAGAAATACCGATATCTGATTGATTGTCATAATTTTAATCCTTTAATGGTTTTTTCTCAAATCCTTCACACGCACTGCCTTGCCTTCGCTCTGCGGAAGCGTTCCGTTTTCCACCAATTTAACTCGCGGAGTGAGCAATATCTCGTCTTTCAGCTGACGAGTAATTTCTTTCGTAAGAGCCTGCAGCTTAGGGAAATCATCGATTTTAACTTCGCCCAGTTCAACCTCAACCATCATTTCGTCATTATTCCCGACAGTCTCTATTGTTATCAGATAATTCATGCCCAACTCCTTGAAGCCCATCAGAATCTTCTCTATCTGGACAGGGAAAATATTGACGCCCTTCACTATCATCATATCGTCGCTTCGGCCTTGGAAACGCGAGATTCTTCTATGAGTACGTCCGCATGGACACTCGCCTGGCAAAAACCTGGTCAAGTCTCTCGTCCTATATCTGAACAAAGGCATCGCCTCACGGTTTATCGTAGTCAGCACAAGTTCGCCGACCTCGCCTTCCGCAACCGGCTCCAAAGTCTCAGGGTCAAGGATTTCCGCAATCACATAGTCTTCCCAAATGTGCAAACCGTTCTGTTCCTTACACTCAAACGCGACACCCGGACCGTTCATCTCCGACATGCCAAAACAATTGTACGCCTTCACGCCCAGCAACTGCTCTATACGTTTGCGCTGCTCTTCAGAATGCGGCTCTGCACCGATGCAAAGCGTAGTAAGCTTAGTGTCCTTCTTAGGATCAATACCCATCTCGAAGAACACTTCCGCCAGACGAGTTGCATAACTAGGGATGGCATGAAGCACTGTCGTGCCGAAGTCCATGATAAACTTCACCTGACGTTTGCTATTTCCTGCCGCCGCCGGGATAGTCATGGCTCCAAGACGCTCCGCGCCGTACTGAAAGCCCAGACCTCCGGTAAACATACCGTAGCCCGACGTGTTTTGAAACACATCCGTGTCTCTCAGCCCCACCATATACATGCATCGCGCCACCTGATTTGCCCACTGATTCAGGTCTTCCTGAGTATGAACAATCACCGTCGGATTTCCAGTAGTGCCGCTTGATGAATGAAGCCTTACAATCTTCTCCTTAGAAACAGACGCAAGCCCGAAAGGGTAATTGTTACGCAAATCCTCCTTGGTAGTGAACGGGAAACGCTTCAAGTCGTCCAGAGACTTGATGCTTTCGGGCGTGATGCCCTTCTCTTTAAATATCTTTCCGTAGAACGGCGAATTCATCGCAATCTCCACGGTCTTCCTTAGGCGTTCAACCTGCAGTTTCTCCAAGTCCGAACGCTTCATCGTTTCAATCTCTTCCTGCCAATATTCCATTTTATAATGAACTTTCTTTCACCTTATTCTTGGTGAATATTTTTACTATTTCCTAATTTATGAAAGACAGAAAACCAAGTCCCGGCAAATCTGGCTAACAAGCCACAAATTTACACAATGTCAATGTTTTTAACAAAAAAAGTGATTAAAAAACAAAGTTTAAAATATCCCGTTCTCAACAAGTCAAACGAAACCATTGCGCATTTCCGCAAAAAAAACCGAACATATACGCACAAAACCATAAAAATCACGTTCTCCGCTCAGTTTCCCTTTTATAGATTCTTTTTTTTTCATACTTTTGCAAAACGGGTCGGAACGGCTCTTTTTTTAATATAAATTTGACTTTTTTTTATGAAAACAATAGTAAGTGGAATACGTTCGACGGGCAATTTGCATCTTGGCAACTACTACGGAGCGTTGAGGAATTTTATCAAAATGCAGCATGAAAACCGCTGTTTCTTCTTCATAGCTGACTATCATTCGCTAACGACGCATCCAAACCCGAACGACTTGTACCCGAACGTGAAGAGCGTGCTGACTGATTATCTTGCAGCCGGACTTGACCCCGAGGCCGCAACTATATATGTGCAGAGCGACGTGCCAGAAGTCACAGAACTTTACCTCATGCTGAACATGCATGTGTATCTTGGCGAACTCGCAAAGACATCCTCTTTCAAGGAGAAGGCGCGCAAACAGCCTGAAAACGTGAATGCAGGGCTGCTGACGTACCCAACTCTGATGGCTGCCGACATCCTGCTGCACAACGCGGACGAAGTGCCAGTGGGCAAAGACCAGGAACAGCATCTGGAAATGACCAGACGTTTTGCCAGACGTTTCAACAATTTCTACGGCACTGAGTATTTCAAAGAGCCTGCAGCTTACTCCGGCGGCGGCGAACTTGTCAAGATTCCCGGTCTTGATGGAAGCGGAAAGATGGGCAAGTCTGAAGGCAACTGCATATATCTCTGCGACGACGAAAAGACTATTCAAAAAAAGGTAATGAAGGCTCTTACCGACCAGGGTCCTACTGAAATGAACTCTCAAAAGCCTGATTACATCGAGAATCTTTTCACTATCATGAAAATCGTATCTTCGCCCGACACAGTTGAGTACTTCGACGAGAAATGGAACAAGTGCGAAATCAGATACGGAGACATGAAAAAGCAGCTTGCTGCTGACATCATCGCGGCGACAGCTCCTATACGCGAGAGAATTTTGGAAATAAACGCCAATCCGGACATACTGCACAAGGCTATCTCTTTGGGAAGGGACAAAGCTCGCGAGTCTGCTCAGAAAACGATAAAGGAGGTTCGTGAAATAATGGGCTTCAGAAGATTCTAACTTTTCAGTCTAACAATACAGGAGGTTGTTTTTTCAAGCAACCTCTTTTTTCTTCATAAACCATGCACATAGACAATTTTTTAGACAATCCTATCGTAAGGGAGTACAAAACGCACCTATCTTTGGAACGTGGTTTATCTGCCAATACTCGTGACGCATATCTCGAGGACCTGTCAAAACTGTTGTCGTACCTGAAAGAGGCAGGCATCAATTGCGAAGACGCCACACAGGAGCATCTTAACGACTTTCTGATTGAACTTGGAGAAATGACAGACAAGCATGGGAAAAAGCTGACTGCAAGAAGCCGAGCCCGAATAATATCCGGCATAAAGTCTTTTTACGGCTTTCTCCACATGACAGACGTTATAAAAGAGAATCCCACGGCCCTTATTGGCGTGCCTAAATTCTTGCAAAAGCTGCCCGACGTGCTCTCAGTTGAAGATATAGACAAACTAGTGAGCTCAATAGACCTGAGTCATCCGCAAGGACACCGGAACAAAGCCATAATAGAGGTGCTGTACAGTTGCGGACTGCGAGTTTCAGAGCTTGTCAATCTACAGATTTCAAATATATTTTTTAACGAAGAGTACATCTCTGTATTCGGGAAAGGCAAGAAACAAAGGCTTGTGCCGATTTCGCAAAGCGCCATAAAGCTCATAAGGCTATGGATGGAAGACCGAAACCTGCTGACCATAAAAAAAGGTAACGAAGACTACCTATTCCTGAACCGCCGCGGAGCGAAACTGAGCCGCGTGATGGTATTCACAATGATTAAGCAGTATGCGGAACAGGCCGGCCTGAACACAGAAAAAATCAGTCCGCACACATTCCGCCATTCTTTCGCCACACACCTGCTGGAAGGCGGAGCCAACCTCAGAGCCATACAAGAGATGTTAGGGCACGAATCCATCACCACTACAGAGATATACACACATACAGACATGAGCCGCCTGCGCAGCGAAATACAACAGTTTCACCCGCGCAACAGAAAGAGGCGGGACTGAAACAAGAAAGGCGAGCCGCCAAGCCCGCCTATTCCCCTATAATCAATACCCAAATAATCAGAATCTCCAGCCAAATGTAAGTGTTATGTTGTTGTTATGGCCTGTAACTTCAGACGGAGACGTCGGGATGTTGTATATTGGCATATTGTCTTCATCCAATTCCCAATAAGAAACTCCGTAATAATGCTCCTTCTTTATTTTGTGCACATAAGCCAAGTCGCAATAGAACACCCTTCCTTTATAACCAGCACCGACTGTAATGTAGTTAGTCTGTTTAGGCAATGCTATCGAGTAAGGAATTTCCTTCAGTTCAACATCACCCTCGCTCAAATCCCTGATTGGCTCAGTTACGTGGGCGAAACCTGCCCTCACCGCAACATTTTTCGCAACCATAACTTCAGCACCTACCTTAATTGTATGTGAAGCCTCCATTTCGTCATCAAACACTCTGTCATAATCACGAGAAGCACCAGCACCAACGTAGCGTCCGTCAACCTTCATCGCTTTGTAATCCTGATAATTATATTCAATGCCTAACAAAGCGTGCTTGCCAATGACAAAGCCCAAGCTACCCTGCAACTTCAGCGGAGTCTGAAAGTCGTAACTTCTTTCATAAGCATCCCAAAGTTCATCTCCGATAACATCTGTAGACTGAATAACATCCTCATACTCCTTCACACCATTATAGTAAGTCGGAGTATGGAACGCCAAGCCCACACGCATGAAGTCCGTCGCACGAACTATAGCGCCGATTTTAAAGTTCCAGCCAGTCCCGGACACATCAAGCCTGTCGTCAAGATAATGTCCATCTACCACAGCCTCCTCATAAAGAGTGGTGCCTTCATAATCAAGACTTGCGACACCAAAGCCGAGCCCCAAATAGAGACGGTTGCTGATGTTCAAACCGTAAGAGAAGTTCCACTCCCCTATTCCGCCGTCCTCTTTGTAAGTAGTATAGTCATACGGTTCTCCGTCAACATAAACATCCTCGTTAGTCGTTCTGCTGAAATTTTTCAAACGGTCATATCCTATTCCTAACGAAGACGTTATGTAACCGGACTTATTTCCCTTTTTACCGAAATTCAGCACAACACCGAAATTATTCACATTAATTCCAAGGCTGTTGTCATTGTCAAGATACAAATTCGGAGTGAAATTCAGGTCACAGCTGCGATAAACGCCAAGTCCCGCCGGATTATCGCGAAGCGTGCTTGCATCACCACCAAACGCCCCCATAGCTCCGGCCATAGCCGAATAACGGGCAGTACCCAACGCCAAATCATTATGGCTGAAATTCAGCACATCGTACGCGCTCTGTGCAGATGCCACTGACACGCCAGCAGCCAAAAGCCCGCACACTAAAAAACTTTTTATTTTCATATTTCTTGCTTTTTCTATTATTAACAAAAGAAGAAGGTCTGCACTACCGTTACCGGACAAAGTCCAGACCTTTTTTTTGAAATTTATCTACCTCTTGATGAGCGACCAGAACTGCTTCTGCTTCCTCCAGAAGATACACCCGAACTTCTCGAGCTTGAGCGAGAAGACGAAGAGCCGTAAGACGCTCCGCTCGAACGAGACGAACTTGACGACGAACTTCTTAGCGACGAGCCGCTTGAGCGAGAGCTGCGGCTTGAAGAGCTATTCACCGAGCCAGACGAGCTGTTTCTGCTACTTGAACGTGAAGAACGCACGCTTTGACCTTCAGAACCGCTACGTGTAGAACGAGAACTGCGAACTGAAGAATTATCAGAAGAGCGAGTTGCCGACCTGCGCACGGTAGTGCCGTTGCTTCTTGCTCCGGAGCGAACCGCTCCGCTATTTCTCGAAGACGAGCGAACTGCAGAACTTCTGACAGTTGAAGACGAACGTTTTCCGTTAGTCACTACAGCCCTGCCGCCAGAAGCCCTCGAAACGGAACGTCGAGCCGGATTATGCACCGTTGTATGATAGTACGGACGGTAACTTGGCCTGTAATGAGGATAGTAATGCCCATGATGATGGTGATGGTGATGCCAACCTCCACAATAATATGGACGATTCCAATATCCATAACCATAACACGGACGATACCAAGGGTCATAATACCT
>CALGHE010000131.1 GCA_937915765.1 uncultured Bacteroidales bacterium
ACTGCACTCGGTAAACAATACCATCCTCAACCTTCACGTCTGGTTCTTCCTCCTTCTTCTCCTTCTGCTCCTTATCCTCCTTCTTAACCTCTTTCTTCACCTTCTCATCCGTCGTTTTCGTCACAGTATCCTTGCGCGCAGCCTCTTCAGCCTTCTTCTTTGCCTCCGCATCCGCCTTTTCCTGCTTAGCCTTCGCCTCCTCTGCTTTTCTCTTCGCCTCTTCCGCCTTCGCCTCTTTGCTCACGCGTCCGTTCTTCTTGTCATAATCCGCCTTGTACTGGACAAAAGCGTCAAATATGGACTCTGCAAGCTCTTTCTGAGACTTCGATTTGCTAAGATAACGTTCCTCATCTGCGTTTGACAGATAGCCAAGTTCCACCAGTATCCCTGGCGACGAGATCTGCTTCAGCACAAGAAACCCGGCCTGCTTAACGCCCCTGTCCGTTCTCTTGTTCCTCTTAAACTGCTTCTGAACCGCGCTCGCCAGCGACAAGCTCTGCTTAGAGTATGCGAACTGCATATAGTCGAACATTATATAGGACTCAGAAGAGTTCGGGTCGAATCCCTCATACGTCTTTTCATAATCATCCTCTAACAAGATTACGGCATTTTCTCGCATTGCGACCTCCATGCTTGACGATGAGGAACCCAGCACGTAAGTTTCTGTGCCGTAAGCCGTCCTGTTTACCGCCGCGTTAGCATGTATCGAGATGAAGAGGTCCGCCTTCGCCCTGTTAGCTATCTTAGGACGCTCGTCAAGAGGCACAAATACGTCCGTTTTTCTTGTGTACACGACACGGGCGTCTGTCTTCTCTTTTATAAGTCTTCCCAGTTCAAGCGCAACAGAGAGGTTTATCTTCTTCTCCATAACCTTTAGCTTCGACCCTATCGCTCCGGCATCTTTTCCTCCGTGACCTGCATCTATGACAACCGTGAACGGTTTGCTGTCAGCCGCAAAAACTTCAGCCGAACAGAACCCGAACACCACGGAAAAAACGCATAAGACCGATAGCAGCAATGTCCTCATCTTAAAGTTGTAAAAATCGCCCAACCTCAGCAAAATCTTCGCGAACACACCAAAACCTTCTCAGCTGGAATATTTTCTGAACAAACCAAAATTTGTTTTGCCGAAACAATCCGCTACAAAAAAACTCCGATTGTGGCTGCCCGCAACGACCGCTTTCTGAATTTACCGCACAAATATATAAAATCACACTTAAAAACAGCCACAAAAAACATTTGTTTTTTCCCTTTTTTTAGATAGAGCGACAAAAAACATGACTCAAGCGACACATTTTTCTCTAAAAAACAAACCGCCGACATTCAGCAGCAGTTTGTTTTTTCCACTTTTAGCAAATCTACAAGCCACCTTTATTCCGCAATATCACATTATGCAAAACAACATGCAAGATTTTCTTCCGGAAAAATCATTTTTGCAATATGTTTGCGACTTCTCGCCGCCAGCCTATTTGCGGTAGGAGATGGTGAATGTGGTCAGATATTTAGGCAATAGCGGATTGCCACTGTATGTAGTTTGCTCAGCCGGATTTCCCTCTGAATCATACTTGTAAATGAGTTTAATTAATAACGAGCCGTCGGAGCTATATTCGGCACATTCGGTCGGTTTTCCTTTAGAGTCATATTTTAAAATGCCTTTCATCTTTAACGAACCATCAGAGTTATATTCCGCTATTTCGATCAAATTTCCTTTAGAATCATATTCATAAAAGACCTTTCTTTTTAACGAGTCGTCAGAATTATAAAAAGCCTCCTCTGTCTTACTTCCTTTAGAGTCATATTTGTAAGCGGCCTTAAATTTTAATGAGTCGTCGGAACCAGATTCCGTCATTTCCGTCATATTCCCTCTAGAGTCATATTTGCAAGCACGTCGGGAATCCAACGAGCCGTCGGAGCCATATTCGGACATCTCCGTCACATTCCCTTTAGAGTCATATTGAAAAGTGTTCTTCTTGTATAACGAGCCGCCAGAATTATATTCCGTGCTCTCAGTTTCATTTCCCGCGGAATCATATTGGTAATTAACCTTCCAGCAAGAGCCGTCAGAATAACACACCGTCTTATCTGTTTTATTCCCTTTAGAGTCATATTTGTAAATTATCTTCATGTCTAATGAGCCATCAGACGCATAGCGTGTTTCTTCTGTAACATTGCCAGTTTCGTTAAAATAATATGTATTAGCCTCCATTTTGTTGCGAACAATCACTCTAAAGCTATCCCTAAAAGAGTAATGAGTGCAAGTCACACTATCAACGTCTCCATACAATGCCCAATGATACCCTTGGCGCTTAGGCGCGTTTGCGGCTAACAGGGCACAGCTTGCTGTTGTAAGTAAAATTGCCAAAAAGCAAAATATTCTCTTCATATTCGTTAATATTATATAGTCTGATATCCGCAAGTTGCCGTAACATTTTGCTGCTGCAGATATGATTTAGCAAATTTAGCAAAACTTTTTGTTTTTATAGCAATTTTACAAATTAAGGCAACTGTAATTTACGTTTTATGATTTTCATATTCTGAAATCTGTTTCGGACGTTTTTCGAATTCGCTTTGACTAGCTCGCTCATATTTGCTTAGTTACGATACCGGCTGAGCGTACTCGCAAACATAATCAGACGAAACAAAACGCCCTTCAAAGTCTCCTCAGCCCAATCCGCCTTAAACACATGGCTTACTGAAAAATTGCACTTTTCACGTGTTTTCTTCGCTTTTTCTGTTTATTTTTCAAAAAATATGGCGCTTCTCCCTGTTTCTGATTGATTTTTATTTTAAAAATTCATAACTTCGCACGATTTAATTTTGGAATAAAAACGTAATGTCTATATATCTAAAGAGAAAGCAGGTTTTCAGAACATTATTTTTACTGATCAGCCTCACTTGTTTTTCTGTCTTCGGCGCAAATTCGCAGAACGAGCTGAAGGCGACTGCGGCGGACACAACTGCGGCGGACTCGTCCGGCTCCGCCAATGTTGTCGTTCACAAAGACTCTGTACATCTCCTGCAGCCTAAGCGCTCAAAAGACGCGCTTGACGCTCCTGTGCACTACTCGGCTCAGGACTCCATCGTTTTTTATGGTGACGGACGCGCCTTTCTGTATGGCAAAGCGACCGTGAAATACGAAAAGATGGAGCTGGCGTCTGACAACATAAAGCTGAATATGGACAGCAGCATTGTCCAGGCAAGGGGCGGGAAAGACAGCACCGGAGCCGACATGGACCTGCCGGTGTTCACTGAGGGAAAAGATTCTTACGAGTCTAAGTGCATCGACTACAATTTCAAGTCTAAAAAGGGACTTATACGCGGAGTTGTGACTCAGCAAGGCGACGGCTACATCACCAGCGACAAGGCCAAAAAGCTTGACGACGACGTGTTTCTTATGAAGGACGGCAAGTACACGACCTGCAGCGAGCATGACCATCCGCACTTCTACATCAATATGACAAAGGCTAAAGTGAAGCCAAAGGAGTTTGTGGTTGCAGGACCTGCGTACCTCGTGATTCTGGATGTGCCGATTCCGCTGATGCTACCTTTCGGATATTTTCCTTTTACAGACAAGTACTCGTCCGGCTTGCTTATGCCAAGTTACGGAGAGGAGTCTTCTCGTGGTTTCTATCTTAAGGACGGGGGCTACTACTTCGCGCTCAGCGACTATTTTGACCTTGCTGTGCGCGGCGACATATACACCAAGGGTTCTTGGGGCATTAACGGAACTTCAAGATATAAAAAGAGATACAAATACAACGGCAACTTTTACATAAGCTATCAAAAAACGGTTGACGGAGAGAAGACTCTGAAGGAATATACCGAAAGCGGCGACTTGAAAATCACGTGGAGACACACTCAGGACCCAAAAGCGAACCCATTCAGCACTCTTTCGGCTTCGGTAAACTTCTCCACCTCCTCTTATAATAAGAACAACTTGGATTCTTACTACAAGCCAAGTTTATATGGAGAGAACAACAAATCGTCAAGTATAAACTACAGTTATAAGTTTCCGGAGTCTCCGTTCTCACTGTCAACAAACATGACGGTCAACCAGCGCCAGAGCGACTCTACATTGTCGGTTTCGTTCCCTAACGTGTACCTTACCATGTCTCGCGTGTACCCTTTCAAGAAAAAGGTGCGTGTGGGCAAAGAGAAATGGTTTGAAAAGATACATTTGAACTATAAAGTTGACTTCAACAACAACATAACGACAAAGCAGGACAAGCCGCTCGGCTCTTCTGAAATGAAGGACTTCAAGAAATGGAACAACGGGTTCAGGCATCAGTTGAGCACAGGCGCGTCTTATAATTTGTTCAAATATCTGATTGTATCTCCGGGCGCGTCATACAACGAAAAGTGGTATTTCAAAAGAGTAGGTCAGGAATGGGACGAGAAGAACCAGGCTATTCGCCGAGACACCACAACCGGATTCTACCGTCTGAACGACTTCAACGCGAAGATTGACTTCAGCACTCAGCTTTACGGATTTTTCAAACCTCTTATCGGCAAGAAAATCAGCATGATTTATCAAGAGCCAATGTCCGCGCTCGATCCACTT
>CALGHE010000132.1 GCA_937915765.1 uncultured Bacteroidales bacterium
TCAGAAGAGAAACCGTAAGGCCCGCCCACAACAAAAACCGCACGTTTGTTGCCGGCCGCCATCCTCTTCTCCATGTAGGCCGCAAACTGCAAAGACGTGAAGTCACGACCCTTGTCGTCCAGCAGGACAACAAAATCGCCCTCCTGCAAGCACTTCATTATAAGCTCGCCTTCCTTCTGCTTCTGCACCTCTTCGGACATGCTCTTAGTGTTTTTAAGCTCCGGAATCTCAACAATTTCAAACGGCACGTAATATTTAAGCCTTTTCTGATAATCCGAAATAGCTTCCACAAAATACGGTTCGTTAGTCTTTCCTACTGTCAAAAGAACAACTTTCATCTCACAATAAATTTACACGTTGCAAATATATATCGAAATTTCTTCTGAAAAAAACATATCTTGGCATTGTTTTTGCACTTCTTTAAATAGAAGACGGTAATTCTGCCTCTTCTGCAAATTACAGATTATTAACTATAAAATTATGGCCTTATGAAAAATATATTAAAAAAGCTACTCCTGCTAACTGCGATGACTTGCACCATCGCCGGCATTGTTTTCGCGAACGCGAACAACACGTTTCAAAAGCAGCAAGCCAAAGGTTTGGTAGTGAAAAACATAGAAACTCTGACATCTAATCTCGACGAGAACGTGGAACTGTATTTCGGAGCAGAAGGCAACGTGTACAGCAAGGCTCAGGCAAAAATCATACTTCAGGACTATTTCCAGAAGAGACAGCCTCTTGACTTCGCCTCCTCGCTCGTGACGGAAACGGCAAACCGGAAGTCAGAAACCACAATTGGCAAAATTCACACGACAGACGGGAGCGTGAACGTATCGATACTGACAAAACGCGACCCTAAAACGTCTGAAAAACATATTGTGCAAATAAGATTCGACTAAAAAACTGCGGGCTGTGGGCTAAACTGCAGAAACTTATGCAAAACTTTTCTGCAGTAATTTACACATGTACCTCAAATTTCATTATATTTGCAGTCAATACAAAATTTAGAATTATGATTAACGAAGACGAATTGATTGAAAGTTTATTGAATAACGCCTTTGCTGAAGACATAGGCGACGGCGACCACACCACCTTGTGCTGCATTCCCGCATCTGCAAAAGGAAAAGCCAAACTGCTTGTAAAAGAGCCCGGCATCCTTGCAGGAGTGGAGATAGCCAAGAAGGTATTTCACAAGTTCGACCCGGAACTTAAGATGGAGATTTTCATCAACGACGGAGCCGAAGTTAAGCCCGGCGACATTGCCTTTACGGTTGAAGGGAAGACCCAGTCTTTGCTCCAAACAGAAAGAACTGTGCTGAACCTTATGCAGCGCATGAGCGGAATCGCCACTACAACAAACAAGTACGTGAAAAGACTTGAAGGGTTGCACACAAGAGTGCTTGACACTCGCAAAACAACTCCGGGACTGCGCCTCATCGAAAAGCAGGCAGTGAAAATCGGAGGCGGCGTGAACCATCGCATCGGACTGTTCGACATGATTTTGCTTAAAGACAATCATGTGGATTTTGCCGGAGGACTTGAGAATGCCATAACCAAGGCTAAGGAGTATCTTAAAGAAAAGAACAAAGACCTCAAGATTGAAATCGAAGTCCGCAATATGCAGGAACTTGAAGAGGTGATGAGGATTGGCGGCGTGGACAGAATAATGCTGGACAATTTCAACATAGAACAGACTAAAGAGGCCGTGAAGAGAATCGGCGGCAAATACGAAACCGAATCTTCCGGAGGCATCACGTTCGACACCTTGCGTGACTATGCTGAGTGCGGCGTGGACTTTATTTCTGTGGGCGCTTTGACCCACTCTGTCAAGGGTCTTGATCTGAGTTTAAAGGCTATTTAATTTGCAGAGACGCTTCTTGCGTCTCTCTTTTTATCAATTCCTATGCAGATGAAAACGTTTTTATCAACCATGGCTTTGTTCTCGTTATGCCTCTGCGGATGCGGCAACGCAAAAAGTTCTGCTGAGAATATCGACAAGAACGGCGACGTGAGCGAGATTCCGCAACACGACACAGCCGAACGCAAAAATTTTTCGGACGGAGGTTTTGACATTGAAAAGCATTCTGGCGATGATGCGTTTGTCCACTCTAACAAATTCGGAAAGACGTACAGGCACTCAAGCCTGCTTCTGTCTTATTCTGAAGATGACGAGCAGGCAGAATGGGTTTGCTACGAACTCACGAAAGAGGAGGCGACGGCAAGCGGCAAGCGCTCTAACAATTTTATGCAGGACCCTATAATCCCGACAGGCTCCGCGCAACCGTACGAATACAGAAACTCCGGATATGACAAAGGGCATCTCGCGCCTTCGGCAGACATGAAGTTTGACAGACAGGCCATGCAGAACAGTTTTTACATGAGCAACATCACTCCGCAGACACACAAGCTGAACACAGGCATCTGGAATAATTTGGAGCAGCAATGCAGATTTTGGGCAAGAGTGTTCAACCGCGTACATATTGTGACCGGCCCTGTACTGAACATCGACCCGAAGAAGAAAAAGAAATTGACTTACACTGATTACGGCATCGAGAAAAAAAGCAATATAACAATACCCGAATACTATTACAAGATAGTGTTTGACAATGCCGAACCAGAAATAAAGATGATAGCGTTTCTCATCCCAAACACGAACGATGTGAAAGGCTCTTATTTTGACTACGCCGTGAGCGTTGACCATTTGGAAGAGCTGACGGGCATTGACTTTTTCTCAAATCTGCCACTTAAAGTTCAGGAACAGTACGAAAGTTCTGTTGACGTGGAGCCTTGGAGAAAATTCACAAACAAGGGCAAGCAGTACAACAAATACTAACAGCGCCGTTAAGCTCTCGACAAAAAAGCCTCGATTTTCCAACCGAGGCTTTTTCTTCTGACTATCATCGTATCAAATAGACAATACCTTAAGCACATCCAAAAGGCTTTCGTTCACATCTTTTTCGTGTTTGATAGCCTTATTGAACGGCACATAAACAACCTCGTCATTCACAACTCCCACCATCACGCTGCGCTGCTCGTCAAGCAAAGCGTCGATAGCAGCAGCGCCCAGACGGCTTGCAAGCACACGGTCTGACGCCGTAGGCGAGCCCCCGCGCTGGATATGTCCCAAGATAGTCACACGAGCATCGTACTCAGGGTGTTCTTTCTTAAGACGTTCAGCCACACCTATCGCGCCTCCGGTAGCGTCACTTTCGGCAACAATAACAATACTGCTATTTTTAGACTTACGGAAACCGCGCTGAATAAGTTCCTCCAACTGGTCCACCTCCGTCTGAATTTCCGGAATAATGGCAGCCTCCGCACCCGAAGCCACCGCCGAGTTCAGAGCAAGGAAGCCAGCATCACGTCCCATAACCTCTATAAAGAAAAGACGTTCGTGAGAATTTGCGGTGTCTCGTATTTTGTCAACCGCCTCCATTATGGTGTTCAGAGCCGTATTATACCCAATAGTATAGTCGGTGCCATACAAATCATTATCAATAGTGCAAGGCACTCCAACAACAGGTATATTAAACTCCTGAGAAAATATTCTCGCGCCGGTAAAAGTACCGTCACCGCCCAAAACGACCAATGCATCGATACCCTCCTTCTGCAAAGTCTCGTAAGCAAGCTTTCTGCCCTCTTCCGTCAAGAACTCCATGCAGCGCGCCGTCTTCAAAATTGTGCCGCCCTGCTGAATGATATTGCTGACATTCTGAGTCTGGAACTCCTTGATTTCGCCAGTAATAAGTCCTTTGTAGCCTCTGTAAATAGCCTTTACTTTAATGCCGTTGTAAATAGCGGCCCTTGTCACGGCACGAATTGCCGCATTCATACCGGGAGCATCGCCTCCTGAGGTCAGCATCCCTATACATTTAACTTGATACATTATATTTCGTCCTCCTTTTTATCTAATTTATCTTTTTTCAAAATATGTTCCTCTATCAACGATTTCACATCCTCCATCAACCACTTAGGCGTTGATGTGGCCCCGCATATACCGACCGTCTGCACCCCTTCGAGCAAAGAAAAGTCCAACTCGTCAATGTCAGAAATCAAATGAATATTATTATTCACTTTGCGGCACTCGTCAAACAGCACCTTGCCGTTAGAGCTTTTCTTTCCGCTCACAAAAAACACCAAGTCGTGCTGCGAGGCAAAATTAACAATTTTCGGTATTCTATTTGCAACTTGTCTGCAAATTGTGTCGTTATACTCAAATTCAGAACCGTCAGCAACCCTTTCCTTGATTTTCTCCACAATATCATTAAACTTCTCTATCGACTTAGTTGTTTGCGAAAAGAGTTTGATATTTTTAGAAAAGTCTATTTTATGCAGATCATCCGCGCTCTCAATAACAACAGCAGAGCCGTCCGTTTGACCGACAAGACCGTTTACTTCGGCGTGACCTATCTTTCCGTAAATAACAATTTGCGTATCCTTTGTGTTCCCCTCCTCGTAAGCCTTTTTTATATTTTTCTGCAAATTCAGCACCACAGGACAAGTTGCGTCGATTATCGTTATTCCGTTTTCCTTTGCCTTTATATACGTAGCCGGCGGCTCGCCGTGAGCGCGAAGCAAGACTCTGCTATTTTTGAGGCTGTCAAAGACATCGTGCCCGATGGTCTTCAGCCCGCGTTTAGCCAAACGGTCAACCTCCTTGCCGTTATGAACAATATCACCAAGGCAGTACAGTTCTCCGCCAAGTTCGAGTTCCTCCTCCGCTTTGCGAATTGCGGTTACCACGCCGAAACAGAAGCCCGAATTAGAATCAATCTCTACCTTCATCAGCTTACTTAGCCCTTTCGTTAAACAAATCAAGAAGCCACTTTTTCTGCTCCTCTATCGTCAGATTGCTATTGTCAAGCACAACCGCATCGTCAGCCTTTCTCAACGGGCTTTCCGCACGATTTTCGTCAAGATAGTCGCGCTGCTTCACGTTTTCAAGAATCGCGTCAAAACTCTCCTCCTGCCCTTTTGCCTTCAGTTCATCGTAACGCCTTTTAGCCCTTATTTCGGCAGAAGCGGTCACAAAAACTTTCAGTTCGGCATCAGGAAAGACAACCGTGCCGATGTCTCGTCCATCCATCACAACCCCCTTGTCCTTGCTGAAAGCCTGCTGCTGCGCAACCATAGCCTCTCGCACAAACTTAATCGTGCTTACAATGCTCACCTGATTCGACACAGCAAGCGACCGTATTTCGCGCTCAACATTCTCGCCGTTCAGGTAAGTGTCGCTCTTGCCTGTTTCCGGGTTCACTCTGAACTCAATCTTAAGGTCGTTAATAACCTTGGCAAGTTCAGCCTCGTTCACCACACCGTCAACAATCCAGCCTTTCTGCTGACAAAAATATGTGACAGAGCGGTACATCGCGCCGCTGTCCACATAAACATACCCCACCTCTTTGGCCAAATCCTTAGCCATTGTGCTTTTTCCACAAGAAGAGTAACCATCTATCGCAATAACTATACGTTTCATAATATCACTATCTTAAACTTTTTGAGGAGGCAGAAAAAAAGCCTCGCCTCATTATTTGAACAAATCCAGATCCGTCACAACAGAGAGTCCGAAGACCCCGCCCTTGGGTGCATTTATGGCGTACGACACACCGAGGTCCAGCTTATACACATGTATGTTAGCCCCGAAAGCCCATCCGCTCGCTCCCTTGGACTCCTTCAGAGCGAACTCCTTGCGTCTGCGATGATTATAAGAGACTTGAAGGTTGAAGTTTTTAGACGGAATAAATTCAAGCCCCACGACCGCATGCCTCAGCAACATATCTCCGAAACTTATCTTGAACTCTTCAGGCTCCTCGTCCATCAGATTTATCTTGTCATCATCAAGACGAGCGGAACGGTTGTAACCCAAATCCCAGTCATTAAGCTTCACCATCGTAAGCGAAACCCGGAAAGGCGCATGAGCCAGACGTTTAGTCAGTCCGACCTGCAAATCCCAAGGAAGAGAAGAGCGCGCGTCAGTAGTATATCCTTTTATCTGCACCCCAAAATTCTTAACAGCCAAACCGACCGAAAAGTCATGTTCCGCATCATAAAAATTGGCGCCCACGTCAACCCCAAAGCCAAAACTTGTGTAAGACTCTA